>CAMWXH010000097.1 GCA_947178165.1 uncultured Porphyromonadaceae bacterium
GGGCAAGCTGATCGTTGACCTTTTCAAGTGCCTCGTCTATCTTTTCTGAGGCTGCTGCGATTGACTGTTCATCGACTGAGCTTTCTGCTGTAGCTTCAGCTTCGCTTGCAGTAGCCTCTGCTTGCTTTGCAATAGCTTCTGTATCTGCTGTTGTCTGTTCATCACGTTCCTTACGTTTCTGGTTTCTCTGTTCGGTTATCTCTTTCTTTGCCTCAGCTACTGCGGCCTCGGCTCTCGATTCTGCCACAATGCCTTGAGCTGTCCGCAAGGGGTTGGCATCTTTATTCTCCTTATCGAAGTTCATCACATCGAAAACCTTGACCTCTTCTGCCGGGGTAAATGGCAAATGGTCATAGCCGGGTATGTCGCGTGCGCCCCCATAGAAGGCTTTAAGCCACGGACGAATCTTTTCACCCATGCGCCTAACCATTTTGTCTGCGAAATCAGGAAATAATACAATGCCCTGATCGAAATATTTCAGTGCGTATGTTATACCTAATGAGGTTATCTGCATACGCTCTTTGTTGGTAAATTCTTCCGGATTGCGGAAGAGATCGCCTCGGTCTCCTTCGCTGTCATCTATACCTAAGAGGCTGCGCAATTCATCTTCCATGTCGCGCATTTCATCATCGACCCTGAACTGCCCTTTGGGTTTCTCTGTTTCTCCGGGTGCGTCAACAGGTTTGTCTTCGGGTGAAATTGGTTCCGCTTGGTCGGAAACCTTCGTCTCTCCTTTGGTGCTGAGGTCATTGAAGAGTCCCTCCACGTCCACGCGGTTCATGGGAGCCGTCTCGGGCTTTTTGGGTTGCGAAGCCGTTTGTTCTGGGGTCCGAGCCTTTGGCTCAGCATATACCGGGGCAGGTGAGACGGCCTCCCTGTAGTCCTCTGCTGAAAGCGGCTGTGCGTCGGCCACTGCCTCCTCATTCCCAATCATCTCCCCAGCCTTGCGTGCATCCTCTTCCGTACGGAAAAGCCACGACCCGTCCCCGGCTTTTTTGTCAAGCCATCCGCGCTTCGGTGCAAAACGTCCCTCACCGCTCCTTTCATTGGCAAAAGTCTGTACAGCCCGTACTTCCTCCTCTTTCAGTTCTCTCCTGAAAGAGAGACGATGTACAGGTGTATTCTTTTTCTTCCCCTCATATATAGCAGGAGTGATGCTATAATCTTTTTGACCTTCATCTTCTGGTTGAGAGAGCTTGGCTTTTACATCCTTATACTCTGCAAAAGGCTTGATCTTCCTACGTCCGTCAAACGCCCACTTCTTGAAGTCCTCCATCGAGACCTCCGTCACGTCTATCCTGCGCCCATCTTCCCAGTCGGTAGAATAGTTCTCAAGATACGACTTCCGAGCCTGAAAGACATCTGCCACGCCATATACAACCTTATGCTCATCGAAACTCCCGTCTTTGTTATACTGGTCAATGACGTACACCTTCCGTCCCTTGTCCTTGCCACCGGTATCTTTGTCCTCCGCCAGGCCCGCTTGCGGGCGGGGTTCTGCGGCCTCATCGGAAAGGAAAATATCTATGTGGTCTTTATCCTTTCCTTGTGTTCCCCGGATATACCCGTAGTCCATCGTCATCTCTGTTTCCCACGGCTTGCCGTCTGCATCCTTGCCGCTTCGGATAGAGTATTTGGGATTCTCAATAGAGATACGCATACCCTCAATGGTGACGTGACCTTTCTTATAGTTCCCCGCCTCTTTCTGAGCCTCGGTAGGGGAGAGGTTCACACTTTGAACCGTCTCGAAGCCGCTTCCCCCGGAAGCTGTTGCATGTGCGTCTGAATTCTCCTCAGCTATGGCGTCCAGTATCTTCCCAGCCCGGTTGTAGCCAATCTTGAAATACCGCATGACCGCGCTGCGTAAAGCCTCCTCCGGCTCCAATCCCTTGATGGCAAGCCATTGCCTTACTTCTCCTTGAAGTACGTCTTTCCCCTGCAGACCGGCTCCCTCCGTCCCCTGCAAGGCAGCTTGCGGCTCCGTGATAGAACTTTCCTGTCCCTCCGCTTGTTTATCTGACAGCAAAGCATTATCTTTGCCACTGGAAACTGTTGAAGAAGAATTCCCGCTCATAGGAATGTCGCCTTGTTCCTGAACTTTCACGTCTGCCGCGACTGGAGACGCCTCAACTGCGGGTAGAGGTTCAACTATTTTTCCCGTGCCTGTGATTTGACCTTCAGCGTGGCCCATGTGCTCGTCGCCTTGTTGAGCCTTGATGGTGGTAACGGTTGGAGTTGCGATAGCTTCAGGAGTTGAGTCGGCGCCCTTCTCCCAAAGTACAGGCCTTTTTTCAAGACTTGACATGCGGTCGAATCCCGATGTCTTGATACCCATAAATTCCCCTGTGTCCGCTTTTACAACAATGGTTACCGCTCTATGTGCGATCCCCTTGCGTGTATTCTCAACTGAGAATATGAATGTATTTCCTTTGCCAAGTCGCACATGATCCACATTGTTCACTATGTTAAGCACAAAGTCAATGGCATCGTCAAGGTTTCTCAAGCCAAGTTCTTTTGCATGATTAGTATAAACATGCCATGCCATTGTCTCTGTTAATTTGAAGGGCATAGCTTCTACGCCAATCTTTTCAAATATCTCATCGGGTATTACAGCAAGATTGGTCGAGCCTTGCTCATTCTTATAGAACACTTCGCCATGATTAGCCTGCTCCTGTGAAAAAGTATATTTTGTGCCAAGATGCCTCTCTATTTCGGCATGACGTTCAGCTATTCGCCGAGCATTATCCAATTCTCTTTCGGCTTTTGCTTCTCCGGCATTCCCTCCGGCTCGCTCCTCACCGCCTTCACCGCGTCTGCCAGCATCCGGAGTTTGTTCAGCTCCCTCGCTTCCTCTACCTGCGTCTTCTCCGGCTCTGCGCTTCCTTTCTGCAACGGCTTCTTCGACAAGCCGTATCTGTTCTCTCCTGTCTGCATCATTGAATATTTCGTTTACCAATGTTAATACTTCATTCTTCGACAAAGGAGGCATCATCTCTCCATCCTCCGATATGTAATATTGCCCGGACGCTCCTTCCTGTGCTTTGGCGTTGTAGAGTGCAAGCACTTTCCGGAGGTCGCCAGGCTTGCCGCTGTTAAGCATGTCCGCAAGCAAGAGGACAGTGCCGTCAGTAATCCGGCTATCCCCATACTCTTCATCAAACAATCCCTCCTGCCGTCCGAATGGAGACACTGGCATCCCATCCCTGTAGATCTCCGGCGATGATTCCCTTGCCCTATATACCAAATCAATAGCTTCTGCCAATTCTTTGCCAAGAGCATAGCCTTTTTCGGAAAGGGTGCGGTTAAATGTTATCTCATTCATCGCCAACAATACGCCATGACGCACCCCTCTAACATTTGAGAGCATTCTGATAACATCCGGTTCATCCTCAAAAATCTTTCCCATCAGGATAGCTTCTATCAGATCCTGTCCACGGCCGCTAAGTTCATCTCCATTACGGTATTCTGACATTTCATTATCTTTGATAACACCGGCTCCGTTAAGAATCCTCAACACCTCATTTGTCGCGTTCCTATTCCGGTAGAAATCTCCTAATGAGTCAAATTTGCCTATCTCATTCGATAATTTCAAAACAGTGTCATCGCTCACTGTCATTCCGTGACGCACACTCTCCTCATCCCTCGACATGCTCTTCTTATCGTCAGCGTTGAATATGTCATAAGTCTCTGGAGTATATGGGAATCTCTCTTTCGGTTCAAAGCTGCGGTCAGGGTGTTCCAGAGCATTGAAATCCTCCTCTCTTATCCCTTCCTCCTTGGCTTTGAGACGCAATGCTTCCACAAATGCCGCGTCAGTGCCCTGTCGCGCGGCAAGCTGACGAGCGCTCGCGCCGCCATTGCCGCTAAGCATATTCCCTTCCTGAACCACCTTGTCATCTCTAATCCCGCGGGCGTCATATTCTTTGGATATGCCCTCCGTATAAAGACGGGCATCTCTGTCCGAATCATACTGACGCGGATTCACGCTGCGGCCGTTCGGCATCAACGGCGAACCCTCCGAAATCTGGAATCCATTGAAAGGATCATGACTTGGAGTTGCCGCCATAGCCTCATGATAAACATATCTTCCCTCCACAACTCTTCCGTCGGCCAAGGTTATGAAAGTTTCAGGCCCATAGAATTTTTGCGATTCATCCCATTTCTTCTTAATATCAGGGTGGGGGATATAAGGTCCGCGCCCGGTCTGCTCTGCATCACGCTCGGCCTTCAATCGCTGTGCCTCCTCAAACTGAGCCACGGCCTGATCGTGACGTTCAGCGTCACGCTGACGGCTCGCCTCCTCCTGCTCCCTGCGCAGTTCTGCCTGGCGGGAGGTATGCACCCCGATGATGGATTCCCAGGCGTTCAGGCGTGCCTGTGCGTCCGCAAGCTTCTTATCGTATGCCTCCGCCTCCTTATCAAACTTCTTCCGGGCATCCTGCTTGGCTTTCGCCATTGCCATAGGCGAGCCTTTCAGGGCAGGTTCCTTGAAAATGGGAGGTTTCCTCTTCAGTGCCTCAAGATCGGCGGTTGCCTGTTTCACCTGCGCCATTGCTATGTCGGCCGCGTCCTTATCGCTTCCACCGATTTCTACAAGAGCATCCCAGGCCGTATCCTTATCAACAGCCTCAAACATCGGCTCCCCTGTCTCCTCATTAAGGGGAATGCGCGACAAGGCAGACCCTTTCCCCGAGGTTCCCTCCTCCTGAGGATAAATCTCCAATCCCTGTTGATCTGTATCCGTCCCCTGCAAAGCCACTTGTGGCTCCGTTGATATTTCGCCTAATGCCTTATGTGTGCCTGGATCAGCATCCCCCTCCATATCGGGAAGGCTTTCAGCATTATCGGGAACGTCCTCTTCAACATCATCAACGCTTATGGACTCTTCTTCACCCGGCAGTTTGTCTCCGGGTGCCTCAGCCACCGCGCCAATCAGCCCCTCCTGCTCCGTATCAATCCGCGCATAAGCCTCCTGCAGTTCCTCCTCAGGGTCGATAACATCGCCAACGCCCTTTATCTGACCGGGGTAGGCGAACCTGAATTCACCAGATTCACCGAGAATGATCAAAGTGTCGGAAGAATTGCGCACATCCACATCACTCCCGTCAGGAAACATCACCACATCTCCCTTTATCAAATAGACAGGCTCATCATCAATCTTCATCGTGGCCGGAACGATCACGCCCCGTTCCTTGTGCGTGCGACGTCCGACTTCACCCTCAACCGCCTTGCGCTTGTCTGAGGCAGCCTCATTCGAGGCATCCAGAATCCCCTCCAGCGCCGCCTTGGCGTTGATGTAATAAAGCACTGCATCCCTCTGATCCGACGTAAGCCCCGGGTCTTTCAGCACGCCCCAAGGATACTCCCTGATCCGCGCCATATAGACCTCCGGCTCATCCCCGAATGCATCCTCGCAAAGCTCCTCAGCCTCTTTATAGCGCAATATGATCGCATCCATCTCAGCGCCGGCATCCGGGTCTCCCTGCTCAATCCTTCCATACAGCAGGTGACCCTCCTCATAGACACGGTCTGCCTCCGTTTCCTCAGGCGACGGTTCATACATGCCCCCGGAAGATGTTCCCTCCTCCGCGCCCCGAGCCTCTTCAGGAAAGAGTTCCTTCACATAACGCTTCACCGCCTCCTGCTCAGCCTCGCTCCGTCTGCCCGGCTCTTTGCGTATGGTATCGTCAATCTCAACGCCTGTTTCCTCGCTCACGCGCTTGCGGATTTCCTCGGGTCGGACGCTCTCCCTGCCGTAAAACTCAGCCTCAGCATTCCGATATTGCTCGCCTACATCAATAGTGTTGAGTTCTGCCTGCCGTTCGATCCTCTCAATCTCCCTCTGCGCCTCCTTCTCACCAGTGAATGCGCGTGAAGTGACGGTTCCTCCATGCTGGTTATGTGAAGTCACGATGATGCTGCCATCCTCATCCCTTTCCTTCCTCCAGCCTGTGACAGTTGACGGATGCAGGCTCCTGCCGGTGAGAATAAAATATGCCTTGGCACGCGTAGCCTCGCTGACGCTTGCATCCTCCATAAGTCGTTCCATCGCCTCATAGCCGTCGAAATCGGTATTGCCTGTCTCGCTAATCTCAGCATCATAGTCCTCCGCCTTGACAAGGCCGTGACCCCCCTTGACATCGCCCTCATCCGTAACAGGTCTGCCGGCAGGAGAGGCTTCCTTATCTTCGCTTCCCCTGATAGCAACCTTTCTTGACTTATATTCCGGATCAAAAGAGAACAGGGCTGAGAGTTTCCCATATCCTTTGTGCTTAAGCTCCTCGCGCTCCTCCTTGGTGAAGCCCATATCCGATGCGCTCCGGTCAAGGTTCTCGCGCACGCGCTCCCTGAAGCTCCTGTTGTTATGAATCCGCTCCTCACGCGAGAGCGGCCTGCCGTCAGACGGCTTGACTGGCCTCAGGCTGCGTATGACAGCCGGAGCGGTCTTGACAGCGTGCGACAGGCCGAACCCCATCATCATGGCCATGCTGTCGTTCCACGCATCGCCCGACATGTCATTGCGAGCCTTCTTGCGAGCCTCGGCCTTTTTTCCCTCATCCTTTATCCTGTCATAGCCATATTTCCCGGAATAGAGCCGGTCAAACTTTTCGGCAGGCATATTCTGCACTGCATAAATATCCGGCATGGCGAAAACCGTGCCTTCCAACAGCTTTGACACAACTGCCTCTCCGGCACGCAAGGCAAGCTTCCCTCCCAAAGAGGAAGTCGCCTTCACAGCCTTGTCCGCAACATTGCCGACGAGAGGGGAGACCATACCCGTCACGGCACCCATCCCGAGGCCATGCACTCCGCTGTTGAGGACAGAGCCGAAAGAGAAACCCTCAATCTCTCCTCTCTCAGGATTGGCATAGCCTCCCTGATACACCTGCCTTTCCGCATCCTTGCCACCCTCGAAAGTCGCGAGATTGGCTCCGCCTCCTGCAACCCCTCCTGTGATGCGTCCGGCAAGGGTGGATGTTGCATAACGTCCGGCAACCCCTCCCACAGCTCTCCTGGTCATCATCTTCCCTGCAAGCTTTGTCGCGTGCCTGAAGGCGAGGTTGCCTGCCGCGCCTCCCAAATATGTGACGGGATCTATCGCCATCCCTGCCACCGTTCCGGCCAATGCCAGCCCCTTGTGTTCCGCTCCGTAACGGTCCATGGCCTCCATATCGGCCAAAGCCTGGCCTCTGGGATTGACCGTGCCCGACAATGCCACCGATGCCGGGTTCAGCTCAAGCATCTTGCGCAGGAAGAATTCATTCTTGCTCCCGGGAGCATTGCGCTTAACATACTCCTCATGCACCTGCCCATAGACAGCCGACTTGGCCGCGTCCTGCGCCGCCTGTTCCACCGTCTTGCCGTGCAGCGCCTCGGGATGCTTCCTGAAATAATCCGCATAGGAAGCCACGAGCTCCCTGCGGTAATGATCCGATAGGGAGCTGTAGGCTTTTTCAGCTATCAAGGTCAGGTCGCCTATCCCTGCCTGTTTCCGTGCGTATGCATGACCAAGAGAGGCATTGATGCCGCCCACCATGTTTGATGGATTGCTCATGTAAGCCTCCTGCTCCGAGTCGCTCCGTGCATCATCCTGGGCCAGTGCTGTTGCGACGGCCTCGCGTATCGGTGCCTCATAGTCCAGCTGCGCCTGCTTCTGAACAGCAATGTCCCTTTCCTCTTTGCTCATCTTCCCCAATGCCGACACAAGATCATCGGGACTCTTCGGGTTCCCCGGGATTAGTCCGTTCTGCAGCATCCGCTTGATGAATTCATTGCGGAGCCTCACGCGCCTCGCTCCATACTCGGCCCTGTCGGCCTCCGCGTAGTCAGTGGTCAGGGAGCCGTCGGGGAGGAGCCACTGCGTCTTGCGCCTCCCGTCCTCCGTAGTGACAAATCCGTATGGCACCGGCCCCTGTCCGTATGGCATCGGCCCGTGTCCGTTCTTCCACGACTTCGGCTCCCCTCCCATATTGTGGTCCGAACGCAGTGAAGACTCCAGCCCTCCTGTCTCAGCCTGCTGTCTGTCTCCGGCTGTCCCGGGTGTAAGCCCCATCACCTGCGTTGGAGTCCCTGCGAGCTGAGCCTGAAACTTCTTCGCCTTCAGTTTCTTCCTGCCCTCGGGTGTGAGATGCTCGGTAATGCGCGCCGCATTCTCGACCCTTCCCCTCGATTTCTTATTGAAGTCCCCAACAATGGTGTTGATCCCGTGAAGCATCCTTATTTTCTCCTGCTCCGAAGGCTTCCATGTCGGTTGCGCTTTTGGAGCCGCCGGGGCAGGACTGGATACTGACTGAGGATTAGGAGCCGCCGGGTCTGGTGTTGTCTTTACGTCTGACTGCGGTTTGTGCGCAGGCGTAGCCGTAGGTGCAGAAGTCGCTTGCGCCTTGCCGTAGCCTATGTTGGTCTCAAAGGCATCGTAGGCTTCCATTTGGTAGCCGTCTTTCTTCAATGCCTCATAAGCCGCCTTGCGTTTAGCTGGATCAGCGAGGTTCTTTCTGAACTCCGCTTCGCTTTCCATATTATAACCCTCCTTGACAAATGTATCATAGAGGGCCTTGACTTTATCCTGTGCCATAAATTGCTGATAATTTTATGATGTGGGACTCTTCTTGCCTCCACCGCCTCCTGCGGTCGGACTTTCCTTCTTCTGCGGATATGTTTTTTTCTTCGTATTTGTCTGCCCATCACCCGTTTCAGGCCTGCCTTTCACTGTCGTGACCTCCTCAACATTGAGCCCCCATCTGGAGGGGTCAAAGGTTCCTTGCCTGTGTTCAAAGTCGATGGCCGCCTTCTCCGTCGCGAAGCTTACCTCTTTGCCGGTTTTGCTCAGGCCGAAATATTCCTTCTGGTGGGAACGGTTGTGGGCATTAGCCGACGCATAAGAATTAGCGGCCGAAGCCCTTGAAGCGCCGGCACTCGCCTTCCTCTGATCAATTCCGGCCTGGGCATATTGATTCTTCAGATCCAGCTCTGTGGGCTTGTTCTCGCTCTCAAGCCTTGACGACTCCGCATCATACCCGGCTTTCTCTGCAAGCGCGCCCTCCTTGTCGGCCTGGTGCTGTTTCGTCAGCACAGCCCACGGATGAAGCTCGGCCTCACGCTGGGCCGCCTCCCTGGCGAGTCTCTGCGCCTCATGCTGTGCCTTGATGTCACGCAGGGTCTTTGCCTTCGCATTTTGCACGTCCCCGAGACGCACCCTGAGGTTATGATACCTCTCTTCATCAGCCTTGCGCTCCGCCTTCAGAGCCTCGATGCGTTCGCTCACCTTCCCAAGCTGTGAATGCTGAGGATTATAGGAATTGGGAGCATACTGCGTAGTGAAAAAGAGATTTGAAAGAGCGGAAAGCCCGTCGGTGAATGCACCGATGATCTTTTTCGACCTTTCCTGCCTTTCCCTCTTCTTTCTCTGCTCCGGAGTCTCCATCTTGATGGACGCCGCGGCCGCCTCAAGCGCCTCTATCTGCTTGTCATAACCCATCATCTCATCCTTTTCAGGAACCTCCGTTCCGGAATTTACCTTGGAATAGGCAGACCTCACGCCAGCCTGCTGATTCGCCGGAGCCGAAGATGATTCGGGGAGAGGGGAGACCTGTACATTTGGAATGTCCCCGGTGTTCCCTTTTGCTCCCTCAACCTCAGAGGAAAATCCGGGAAGAGGGGAACCGATAATATTTTTTCCTGTCACCATATAGTTCAGTTGCCTTAAGAATTCATATAGCCGTCAGCCAAAATCAGAACTCGCCAGCTATGTTGCCGGCGGCCGAAGCCACTCCCTGCACAGCCTGCGAGATGGCATGAGCCCTGTTCGCCTCCATATTGTTGAGCGCATCCTCGAGCTGTGCGTCGCGTTGCTGATACTGCGCCTCTATGGCATCCTTGCGGCGGTCGGCATTCACCGCGATTTCCGTGGACGCGTCGGCCATTGCCTTCGCGTTTGCCTCCTTGGCGGCCGCCACGCTCTCCCCGGTGCCTCCCATAACGGCGGCCGTGCCCGAAGCCTCGCGGTTGCGGTTCCTGATGGCTTCCTCCGTCTTGGTCAGTATCGCCTGTGCATCTGCACGCTGGGTGGCATCCTCGTTATATCGCCTGTCGAACCAATCCTGGTTCGCCCCTTTCTGACCCTTAAGGCTGTTCCTGACCTTCTTCATGGCCTTCGACGCGCTGATGCCACCGAAGATAGTGCCGGCAACACCGAACGCCCCGCCTATCGCATCTCCTAAAAATCCCATAAATATGCGGTTTGTGATATGTGATATCGTGATACAATACTTAAAATTATCGCGCTAATTTAAGGCATTACCTTTGCATCATAGTTTTAACCGTTGCGTCTCGCGCGCACAAAATATATTTCAGGCCGATGGCAAAAGGATATAAGACAGGTGGGCGACAGAAAGGCACACCGAACAGGAACAACCCCATAAAGGGTATATTGATTGCCCACTCCGAGGAATACTTCTCAAAGCGCGTCCAGATAGACGTGGTCACCGGGGAACCGAGGGAGATCCAGAGGGCGCGCCTCACGCAGGATCCGGAAGGGAACGTCTGTAAGGTCATCGACAGCATCCCCCTCACAACTCCCGACGGATTCCCGCTTAACATCTCCGACTTCGAGGCCGACATGCTCGCCCTGTCACCGGCCGACCGCGTCGCCGCCGAACTCAAGATACTCGAGTTCCACACTCCGCGCATGAAGTCGCAGGACATAAACATGGAAGTCAACATGGGTCCGCGCACAATAGAGGACACCCTGAAAGCCCTCTGCTCAGAACCCGAAACAGAAGAAGGGGAGGATGAATAGGCAAAGCGGAAAGAGATAAAAAATAGGGGAGGACCATCAAGCCCTCCCATCTATTTTATCTATTATAGAATCGTGCAAGAATTTTTTTAGTGGTATAGATCTGATGAAAGGTGTGGCCGTCCGTGAGGATATCCACACCTGTTTTTTTTAACGGAAAAACTGAATCCCATTCAAATATGAAATTCATTCAGAAAAACCGAGACATAACCGAAACGAAACCGAAACATAACCGAAATCTAACAAAAGCTAAAACCACATGTAAATGCCAAAATTTATAAAATTAGAACTTTTTGTAGTGATATAAATCTATTAATAAGTTATTTACTTATCAGTAAACCGAAACCGAACCGAAACCGAATGGAAACCAAAACGAAACCGAACGAAAACC
>CAMWXH010000098.1 GCA_947178165.1 uncultured Porphyromonadaceae bacterium
AACTCGCGACCCTCAGCTTGGGAAGCTGATGCTCTACCAACTGAGCTATTACCGCATTTCTGATGCAAAGTTAAACAAAATATGGAGAATTTCAAAGAAAACAGATGATATTTTAAAAAAGAAGCGTAAAATCACAGTTTATTTCTCCACAAACTTCTTGCCGTTGCGGATATATATTGATCCGGGGAGAGGATTGGAGACTTCGCAACCGTGGAGGTCGAAGAAGGGATGTTCATCCGATGATCTGTCATTGGGTGTAACTGTTGTTATTTTTGAAAGCATGCCATAATCGAATATAATATTTCCCTGTTCATCCTCGACAGTGGAAATACTAACGGGCATGTCTCTAAAACTTGTCGTTTTGAGAAAATCAATGCACGGGAACGGTAAAAATCCTTCGGTACAACCAACCCCCTCTATGAAATAATGGATTGCATAGACTGATGATAAATCCTTTTCCTCTGAGATCTTAAAGTCAATCTGTTTAAAATCATTATTGTTGTTTATAAAGCCTACACTTGTAACATTACATTCCAAGATTTTCGCATATTGAGGAATAGTGCCGCCATATAAAGAGCTACCATAAAAAGCAGTGGCTTGAAAGGATTCATTTTCAGAGATATTGAAGTCATATACAATTATCTCATCATCAACTATGGCAGTAGATGGATTGATGTCAAGACGAGTTGGTGTATTTTCTCCGCAGTAAAGAAATACCTGGCTGTTTTCTTCACGAAGATAAGCAACCTCGATATCATCTTTGTCTCTAAATATGGAATACTCTTTGCCGTTAAATCTCACTTTGTCCTTGAAATGAAACCTTGTGAGTTCTATCCTCTCATAGTTGCTAACATAGGCGTAATTCCAATATCTGCCTTCGACAACAGTTTTGTTTTCTGCATGCAGGTTTAATGTCATAGCAGAAATAAGAATTAAAGAAATGAGTAATATTTTTTTCATAAGCATTAAATTTATTTGTTATCTCACGCAGAGGCGCAGAGGGAGCGGAGGGTATAAACGCCTCTGTGTGAGAGATTGTATTTTAGGATTGAAATTTCCCTCCTGGTTATTTTGCCACAAACTTCTTGCCGTTGCGGATATAGATGGAGCCAGGGAGAGGATTGGAGACTTCGCGGCCGTGGAGGTTGAAGATTTTATTATCCTTGAATTTTTCCAACGTAATTTCTTTTACTCCGGCAGAGGGTTTGTAGTCGGGATCTCCGTAAATCTGTGTGCCGTCACTTGCTATTACAGCCATTAATTCCGGAATCCATGGTAGAGTGAACCAGCTTGACAAAGCAGGGAGACATATTGAAGCCGGACAAATAAAGAAGCCGAACCATGAGGTGGAACTACTGTAGTATGAGCACACTTCTCCTTTGGTAATACCTATTCCTTCAACTATATCGCTAATAGGCTTGCCATAAGTTATAAATTTTTCTTCCGCCTGCTTAATAGTAAAGATTTTTCTTTTTTCATTATCATCGTAGGAGGGTGTGGCCTCTTCATCTTCAATCTTGGTAATGAAGAAACCGCGGTCAATAGGCTCTAATACTTCCTGGTCATCTTTGAAAGATGGATCACTAAAGTTTATCCCTGACCATGGCCATCTGTAAGCATCTCCAACGTTATAATTGAAATCATAAAGAAGGAACTCAGTTCTTTCAGGATCTTTGTTCCATACTGTAGCATCCGGGTCATCCTCGTAATTATGCTCATTTGCTTGAATAATCTTGTTCCCGCCCCAGTAGCCTAAAAATATGGAGAGGATGTAAAGTTCATCAGAACAGTTTTTAACATCAATCTTACAAAGTTCAAGATTAGGTTTCACCCAGACTTTCCCATAAGATTCTTTTAGATGACAGATTGGAACATCTATGACATTCTGTTCCAATGAGTCAACTGCATAACAAGGATGCCATTCCGGAGCTTCTTGACTTTCCGGAGCCTTTAAGGTAAGTCCAAGAGTGACTTTATCGAAGTGAAGTTCTTGACTCGCTTCAATTACACGAGCACTTTCATACCACCAGATTTTACCCGGCTCAACAAGATTAACTGCGGAAGAGGATATGGAGCAACAGGTATTGATAAAGATAATAAATAGTAAAGTAAATTTAAATTTCATAGGCGATAAATTTTAAGGGTTGATTGCAAATTTAGTTGTTATATTTCACTTATGCAAGTAAAATGTTGCACAAGGTGCGAGAAATGTAGAAAACAAGCTAATTGGTTCAAGTAATTGGTATATCTCTCGCGAAGAGAAGAAGGGGGAGAGGAGATTCTCGTCTTCTTGTTCTTCGCGAGAGGCTGTTTATTTCTCCACAAACTTCTTGCCGTTGCGGATATAGATGGAGCCGGGGAGAGGATTGGATACTTCGCGTCCGTGGAGGTCGAAGATGCAAGAGTTATTCAAATAGAATGTTTTATATTCATTTACAGAACTCAGCTTTGTATAGTCCTCTAAATTATAAAGTAGCTGATCTTTCTTATAGCATTCGAGAATCAGATAAGAGTTCGGTAACGGCGCATCAAAACAGGCGGGAATTGGTTCATAGAATAGATGATTAAGCGTAGTTGACCCAATACCTTCTATCCAATAGTCGGAACTAAGTCTAAGCCATTTCCTATTATATCCATGCATAAGTGAATATCCTTCATCGTTAACATAAAAACCATTAGTAAGAGATTTATTAAAATCGGTCTCTTCTCCTTTATTGCAGCTGAAATCAAGGTATAAAAGCCATGTATCATAAATTTGGTTCCAAACATACAGTTTTCTGTTTTTCTCCTTAAGTAGATGACTGGATGGAGTGGCATATTCTGTTTGATCTAGGCTAACGAGTGTCACGATTCGTTCTCCATCGATTATCTCTTCGTCTTGATAAGTTATTTCTGTAAGGAAAGGAATGAACTCAGGATCATCATCACATCGGGTTTCTATAATCCACTTCTTCCCTTCTTCCAATATGGGAAGATACTGTTCTTCACCCCGTACTTTTGTAAGGAATGTAAGAGCAAAAACAAGAATAAATATTTTCTTCATGTGAATATCTATATTTAATAATTAATTAAAAGGTGTTATTATCAGACAGGCTCCCTTTCCAACAGTTGTACCAGCTTCCAGGGAAACGTTTTTTGCGTTCAGAATGGTAGTTCCTCCATTTAATTTTGCCATCCCCGACGGGACTTTATTAGTAATAGATGCACCCAATTTTATTACATCATAAGAATATGTATGCGAACTGTTTATAATTTCATTTTGAATAATACAAAATGAATATTGAAGGGGTATATAATCTTGACGCGTTATGCAGATGTTGCATTTCAATGGAAAAGAACTGAGGTTTAGATTCTGAGTGTCTTCAAAGACCTTGAAATAATCATTACCTACATCTTCCTTACTCATTATGCATACTCTTGCATCTGACACTCCGGTGTCAAGAGTAAGAGTTTCTTTTGTAAGGCTATACTTGGCAGAATTAAATTGCAAAGGATTCTTGACAAAAATTGGCATTTCCGGATCTCCAATGGGATTTAGGGAGAATTGTAACCATCTATATGATGAATAATAATTACAATCTGAAATCATACCAATTTTAGAAGCTCTAACAATGGCTCCAAAATTTTTATTTTTTATCTCGAATGTGAATAATTTATTATAGAACTGAGCCTCATATTTCATGGATGGTCCTAAACCACTATTTTCTGAGCTATAGGTCCAACCATATCTTGAACTTCCTAAATATGCAATTACACCATTTTTTTCATTGCGGATAAACGCTTCACTTAAACAAGGATCACTGTTAGAGTAATTCGAGTCAAAAGCATTTGTAAGACAGGCGCCAGTAATGAATATACTATGGTTTACTTGGCTTTGTTGTTGGGCATAGGAGGTCGTGTAGCTTCCCCCTGTTTCCATTGACCATGTTCCGGTATTACCATGAGTATTGAAATCAATGAATGTATATCCGTCGTTAAGCTTTTGAAACAGATTATCTCGAGTAACATTGAAAGATTCTTGTCCTTTAAAATCTGTATAAGTGTCGTAGAACCGTGTGCGTTCTCCGTTCCAGTGGGGTTTAATGTAGCTGTCAAATAAGATCTCTCCCATTATCTCTGAATCGCTTTGTCCTGTGGTAGAATGTAGGTAACTTAACTTCACTCCACCCATAAGAATGCTATTGTTGATTAGAGGTTTTTTCTCGTAGCTAAGAAGTTTGGTAATAAAATTATTCACATCCTGTTGAGTTCTAATCGGGATTCGGGTTATGAGCACGTTGGGAGTAAGGTTTAGCCCATCGTCAAGTTCTCCATATATACCATTATTATTCAAATCCCATTCGAAATTTCCATCAAAACAACCATAATACAAATCGGTGGGGATGGTTGCATCTATGTATGTAGAGGATACTTTTCCATAGCATCCTCTTATCGGAACTATGCTATCATCCCCACCCAGACATACATATTGTAGTCCATTATTTTGATATAGATTTTGAAGATATTTTTTAATTTTTAATTGTATATCACCGGATGTAAATTTGGTGTTAATCTCTTCTACTGTAACAATTTTGGAATAAAGGCCTTTTGTCTTTTTCCAGTTTAACAGAGGAAGAAAAGCCTGTTTAAGGGTATTGTTCGTAATAATCACGTAATCAACTCTTTCATTATTGTCAGCTACATTGGAAGGTGAAAGGGAGATTCCGTCAATAACTTCCGGATTCCTAACCATTCCCCGGATCAAGGCTTTTTCATGTGAACCAAATTGCGCAGGCGTACCAGTGGAACCTGAATCGTTAACGTTAACCTTTAGCTCGATTTTATCTATAAAATACAGATTTTTCTTAGCTGCATCATATATGAATGGGCAGGAAAGAAAATGTAATACCGTTGCCTTATCCCATTTGCTTGCGCAGACATATTGGCAATTTGATGCAGGAAATGTAACAAGGGGATAATCGGGGACACTGACCGTGTTCTCCTCAACAACACTGCTTGAAGGAACCGGCAAGGGACTTTTGGCAAGTTTCACGTTAGTTTTCACCAGCCGTTTGGTCACGGTGAATGAGGAGGAAGCGTATGTGATGTTGCCTGTTAGGGCAAAATCTGTGGCAACCAAAGGCAACATCGGCTGGTTATCTTCCGGATAACATGCCATTATTTTCGTTCCTATCTCCAGATTTCCGTTTGCATCAAGAGAAGTGGGGAAATCGTTTTCAGAGAAAGTTATATTGAAGGTCTCTGTTTTGACTGCGAATGACAGAACGCAAGTTGCAGAGATTATAAGCATAATTAGGGTAAATCTCTTCATAGGGCAAAGATTTAGTTGGAAAACGCGAATAAAGTTAACAAAATAAAATGATGGTGCAAAATATTTTGAGAATTTTACTCCGTCAGAATCATTCTTTTTGAGTCGGCTTCGTTGCCGTCGGCTATGAGGGAGTAGATATACATTCCGGGCTGGAGGGAGCTTCCTGAAACGGTTACGGCAACGTCGCCACGTTCACGGATGTCAAGGCGCATCTGCTGGCGTCCGTTAAGGTCGTAGATGCAGATGAATGCTTCCGATACCTCCTGTGGAAGATGACACTTGATTTCAGTCGTGGCTTTGAACGGGTTTGGACGGTTCTGCATCAGCACCACATTGTCGTCGCCATACAGGCTCTCAATCCCTGCTGTTCCCTTCGTTTTCTTGGCACCGGAGGTCAGATTGGCAATGGTCTCTTGCTGCTCTGCAACTTGTGCTTTCAGATCTTTGTAGGCATCGACAAGGAGCGGGATAAAGCCGTTGTAATCAAGAGATAATAAACCATTCTCATCTTCATATACCAGTTCGGGAAATATTTCCTGAACTTCCTGTGCGAGAAAACCGTAGCTGAATCTTGAATCTATTTTAGATTCATTGGATTGTTTGGATACTTTTCCCATTGTCTCATCGCCGAGCTGTGGAGATAAGAAAAGATTGTATTTGACAGGGGTCAGCTCCATAAGATCCCTACCAAGAGATTCAATCGGTTCGATATTCTTTTTGCAACGGGCATCGGAAGTGGTGAGGAATTTTGGAGCCTTGAGATTGACATTGAATGTGAAAGGGTTTTCTACATTTGTTGTCCCGGTTTCGCTTGAAAATATCGGGGTGGAGCCGGGAGTATATGAGAAGATTATAGAGGTTGAAGCCTTATATTGGATTCCTCCGCTGCCGTTTAACAACAATTGGGGCGAAAATCTGTATGTGGGAGGAGTGATAGCAGGAGCTTTTGTTTCACCGATTGACACATCCGTGCGCCCTCCAAAAGTAAGTAACGCGCCTGAGTTGTATTTCCCATTGCCAAATAAGCTAATGGTTGAAGTAGTATCTGGTTGAGAGGTCGTAGAACCCCAGTTGCCAAGCTGTATATGGCCGTTGCTTAACACGCGGAGCTGTGCATTTGCCCCAAGGGAGAGAGTGATGAGACTCAGAATGATAAGGGTTAGTTTTTTCATAATGATAATAGGTTTTATGGTTAAGATATGGATTTGTAGGGACGTTCCACGGAGCGTCCGAGAATAGTTGGTGTTGGGGTGTTGGCGGACGCACCTGGGGTGCGTCCCTACATGGCTATCTTCTACGGAGTGGAAATAGGATTGTTAAAGAAAGAAGGGGGCCGTAGAAGATAGCCTTATAGGAGACCGCGGTTTGAATCATTCAATCCAGCCTTCGTAAGAATGGCCGTTTTCCGTTTCAAGTTCGAGATAAGCGGAGGAGAGAGTGCCTATATGGATCTCAGCGCTTTCCTCTGTATCGAATACATATTGAAGAGAGAGTCCTGTTTCCATATCCGTTACAGTCATGTTGCAATCACCTTCAGGAATTGCGAATGAAATGTACAGGTTCTCATCGGCATATATGCAGTCGATATGCTGTCGAGAGGGGGCTTTAGGACGATGCGAGATGTCTTTCTTTGGCTCTCTTGTTGATATTTTTATGTTTTTAATATCCGTTTTCCCACCGTTCGCATTCGATTGGGAAAATGAGGTTGTGGCCATCAAAAAAGATATAGCCAACAGTAAAAGTTTAAGAGTTGGTTTCATGAAAGTAATTTTTAGAATTTTTGATTCACAAAAATACAACCAACTTTATAATTAACCTAAATTTAGATGATTTAAAAATTCTTCAACTGATGTTGTAATCTATTTATACACAATCTGATATAAAATGTGTATTTATAATTTTTTCTTCAAATGGTTTTTTAAGCTTTTAGAAGAAAAAAATCAGTCAAATTTATTTAAATAGTTTTAGAAATAATTCCTTATCTGGAGGATTTGATTGTTCAATTTTCACTATAATACGACTTCGATTTGTGTATAAAGTTTTAATATTAATTTGTAAAAAAATTGTAATAGCTTTCGGAGTAAATCCTATCCATAGATAGAATATCATTGCAAGTTCATTTTCTTTTAAAAAGTTGCATTGTCTTCGTAATTTATTGCATACATCATCAACATACAGGTTTAAGTAATTCTCAATTTCTTTCACTCGTTTTGAATCTGACCACGATTTGAGTTCCTTTTCAAGTCGTTTTAAAATAATTTTCTTCTGTACGTCATTATCCCAACCATTAATATAGTCAGAAGAAAGCTGATTCAATGAGTCAAAGTTAGATCTAAGAAGTTTTAAAATAGAGGCTGAAAGAAGATCTTTTCTCTTTATAAGATTTTCATAATTGATCTTTAGATTTATTATCTTCTCCTCTTTTCTTCGGAGTCTATTTTTTGCAAAAAAAATGATCAATACTAATATTGTACAAAGTATTGTTAAGGATAATATAAGAATGATTAGTCGGGTCTGGGCCTTATACCTTTGTAATTCTGCCTGATTATAATAATAGTCGCTTGATGCTTTGTATAAAGGTTGTTTCAATGCTTTTTTTACATTTTCATTTTGCACATAAAGAATTGTATCTAATAGATTATCTCTTGTACATTGCGCAGGAATGAGATCAATATTTCGCAATACTGTGTGATAATATTCAAGGGAATCAAGAAGTGAAACAGCTTTGTCATGAGCGATTTTCAAATGAAGCATTCCTTTATTTACATTGTCCATTTTGAAAAACATTTGTGCTATCATACTATTTAAGTAAGATTCATCAAATGTATCTCCAAGGTTGAGTAAGTCAACATACGTTTCTTCTGCTCTACGTAAATTCCCTTTGTCTATGTAGAAGTATAATAAATAGTGTGAGACATAGAGATTCAATTCTATCTGATCCTCTTTTAGGGCTATTTTTTTTATACTATCACATAGCCAAATCCCATTTTTTTCTCGACCGCCATTAAAAAGACTTAAACCATGGTCAGCTACTGCAAATAGATGGTTATCCATTTTTCCTGCTTTCATGTAATGATGTATGGCTTTCTCTTCATATTCCCATGCATCATGATATAAATATGATAAGCTGTATAAATCAGCAATGGATTCCGCAGTCTTTGCAATCCAATAATTATCATTAAGCTTTGTGGCCAAATCATAAGCGATTAGAGAGTGATGCATCGCTCCTTCATAGTCATTGCCGAATTGAAGTATTATGCCTTTATAAAAGTTTGCCATCATCTTTTCACGATCGTCTCCGTGTTGATTGAAATAGTTTAGCGCCATATCAATCTGTCGAGTGTCCGAATCTAAACGGTTAGATTTATGAAGTGATTGAGTCAACAGGAGATAATATGTAGCCTTATTTTGTCCACTTAGACGAGTGGTGTCGATAGCCAACAATATGTTTGCTATGCTATCCGGATTCAGGTCCATATCTCTTTGGGCGGAGAGAAGGCGCGGGTCAGGCTTTTCTGCACACCCGAAAAGAAGGGTATGCAGGATAAGGGTAATTGCAGTGATTATAGTCTTACGCAGGGCTCTCATATAAATTTCGCGGTTATAGCTTTCCTCGCCGGATGTCAATGAGGTCTTAGGAAAAGAAACGGCTCACGATTG
The DNA here is from genome assembly GCA_947178165.1 of uncultured Porphyromonadaceae bacterium. GTDB lineage: Bacteria > Bacteroidota > Bacteroidia > Bacteroidales > Muribaculaceae > Lepagella. Next base: position 8,972 of record CAMWXH010000098.1, read on the forward strand.
CCGCCATGAAAAAGCCGAAGAAAAATGTGATGCCACACCACATTCTGGCCAGCCTTGCGTATTCGTGTGCCTTCCGGGAGAAGGCCTGGCGCTCGCTGTCGGTGTAAAGGTCTTTCGTATGGTCTTGCGTGCTCCGGTGAGCCTCATTCCACGCTCTGCGGCTCATTATGGCATAATACAGGGCAATGAATCCGGTGAGCGGACAGCAAAGCACGAGCAACGCCACAGAAAGGGGGATAAGGGATGTGGGGCGATGCGATGTGTCGGGTTCCGACTCCTTTATTTCAGGGTCGGCACCTGCCTGACGCACAAAGCTCCTGAATTGCAATGGAAAGTTAACGTAGGGGTCTTCATCGCTTTCTGCTGATGATTCCTCTTCGGAAGTTTCGGGAGTTGCGGAGGAGGGATGCATGAGGTTGAAGATGCGCTGGCGATAGAAGCGGCATATATCGGCCACATCCTCAGCTTTCTCCCAGTCGTCCATCCCCTTGCACCATACATACGTTTCAGGAGTGACTCCTGCGGAGTGCAGCTCATCAAGGGTGAAGGGCCCTTGACGTGTGCCATCGATCATTGCGAAATATTTCATTGGCAAGTCAAATTTTCAGATACAGATTTATAGGGTGCAAATTATTCCATGTAGGGGAATATCGTGGCCGCCGCGATGCAGAAATAGATTATGTAACCGATTACTCCAAGCACGAGGAGAACAATATTTATTATCGTCAGAGTGCGCGCAGTGCTGTTGGCCGAATCTCCTTCCGCCTTTTGGCCATTATCATAGAATGTATTTGCTTTTGACGCGTTGACGATAGCTAAGATTCCAAGGATGAGTCCGATGCAGGAACAGGAGGAAAGTATGGTGACAATGATGGCCCATGGCATCCAGTTGGTGTGAGGTATCGGATAGGCGGCCTGCCTGAAGGGCATAGGCTGAGCGTATGGGTTAAATTGCGGATAGCCCTGAGGATTGGCAGTGTAAGGAGGATTCACAGGAGGCTGTGAAGTATATTCCTTTGGAGCAGAACCGAAGTTGGTTTCTGCTATAAGGTCGTAAAGTTCGGGCACAGCGTTTGCCTTGACCCATTCTGGCAGTCCTTCGTGCCATACGAGTGTCTCCGCTGTTATGCCCTGAAGGCTTAGCTCCTCTTTTGAATATGGCCCGAGCTGAGAGCCATTGACTATGATGTAATATTGCATGGTTACTTTTTTGTGGGGGTTGCAAATTTATTGGGGAAAGAGAATTTTACTTTCGGCCTTGACATGGCATAGATTACAAGCCCGATTCCTAACAGGATGAACGGGATGCTGAGAAGTTGCCCAATGTTAATGCCATATTTGGCTATCATCTCATATTCAGAACTTACCTGCACGTTCTTCACATATTCGATAAGGAAGCGTGGCAGGAATATTCCGATAAAGAAAACACCGGTTATGAGCCACGGACGCTCTTCTGCATTCTTTTTCCAATACATCCACATCAGCAGCCCGAAGAGGGCGAAATAACACAATGCCTCATAAATCTGCGTCGGATGCGCCGGAACGGTCTCGCCGTTGCGAAGGAATATGAATCCCCATGGGAGATCTGTAGGCCCACCGTAAATTTCGCTGTTCATAAGGTTTCCGAGCCTTATAAGGCCTCCTACAAGGGCGATGGCTATGACAACCTTATCAAACACCCAAGAGGCCGGCTTGTGGCTTACAAACCAGGAGAACAGGAAAAGGGCGATGATGTTGGCAATAGTTCCTCCGTGGCTTGCCAATCCACCTTCCCATATTTTGAATATGTCGGCCGGATGCTGGGAATAATAATCCCATTCATAGAAAAACACGTGTCCTAAGCGTGAGCCAACAATGGTTGCGATCACGATGTAGCCGAGCAGGATGCCGAGCCAATTCTCAGGAGCACCTTCATGTTTGAACATTTTTGCTACAATTGAGTAGCCGATGGTGAATCCTACGGCAAATGCAAGACCATACCATCTTACGGATAATGGACCGAACGAGAAGAGGACGGGGTCGGCGTTCCAGGTTATAAATGCAAGTAAATCTGTCATTGCTTTCTTATTTCTTGCGAAATTAATGAATAATATTCTTT
>CAMWXH010000099.1 GCA_947178165.1 uncultured Porphyromonadaceae bacterium
GCAATGCTTTCCTATTGCTTTCTTCGCGATTATCGAGGTTATTGTTATTAGAAGAAGTCTCTCCCTTTGCATCTTTACCATCAGAAGAAAAATCTGTATCTTCCGGCAAATCAGATTCTGGGGTATCATCAATATAAGCTATTTTATCACAATAGCTTGCCATTTCATTCCATTTATTTCTATTATAGAAAAAATTGGCCACGGATATTGATATTGAGAATATAATTCCGATAAGAATAAAAGTCATCATAGAGAATGTATGAATTGAAGTCAAAAATTAATCTGCCAAGCTGTTCTCTTCAGGAATGGAATCAGAAGATAGCGAATCGGAGATCACCGGATGGGCATAAAGATATAAGAGGGAGTCTCTCACGCTGATAATCTTTTCCGTAAGATTTGTAAGAGTGTCGTTCTCTCCTTCTGAAATTTCCAGACAGGTTTCAGAGGGATATTTAAAGTTAAGTGCAGTCAAGGAGGATGTGAATCGTTCGTTTAGATTAAGCAATGTAGCTGAATCCTGGGCATTCTCAAAACTGTCGGTGTAAAGACGGATCAAACGGACACTTTTCTGATAAAGCTCGCTCGCCTGGATCCTTTTTGAGTTATCCATTGGCTTTTTGCAAGCAACAAAAGAGAATAACCCGGCTATCAATATAACCGGAAATATTCTCTCAAATCTCCTCTTTAAAAAAATGAACTTAGACATCATTTGGTCAATTTATTTTTTAGGAATTTACCGGTATATGACTTTTGGCATGCGGCTATTGTTTCAGGAGTTCCTTCTGCTACAATGTAGCCCCCCGCATCGCCGCCCTCCGGCCCTATATCAATCACCCAATCTGCTGATTTTATGACATCCATGTTATGCTCTATTATAATCACCGAATGCCCTTTGTCGATGAGCTGATTTAGTGATTTAAGCAAGGTAGAGATATCATGGAAATGCAACCCCGTGGTCGGTTCATCAAAGATGAAGAGGGTGTGTTCTGACTTATCAAGTGAGAGATAATAGGCTAACTTGACGCGCTGATTCTCCCCTCCGGATAGGGTTGAGGAGGATTGTCCAAGCTTTATATAACCAAGGCCTACATCCTGAAGCGGTTTCAATTTCTTAATTATCTTCTTTTCTTGTGAGCCGTTTGCTTCGCTAAGAAACTCTATTGCCTGGTTAACGGTCATCTCAAGGAAATCATAAATATTTTTACCACGATATTCTACATCCAGCACCTCCTGTTTAAAGCGCTTTCCATGGCAAGAATCGCAAACAATTTCAATATCTGCCATGAATTGCATCGGAATCGTTATGGTTCCTTCACCTTTGCATTCCTCGCATCTTCCGCCATCGGTGTTAAAGGAGAAGAATGCGGGCGTGAATCCCATCTGTTTGGAGAGCTGCTGGTCGGAAAAAAGCTTTCTGATTTCATCGTAAGCCTTTAAATATGTTGCAGGATTAGACCGAGATGAAGTTCCGATAGGGTTCTGGTCAACAAACTCGATTGCCTTGATATCCCGAATGTCGCCCTGAAGCTTTTTATGCGCACCGGGAATATCTCCGGCCTCACCGATTGCCCGGAGCAAAGATTTATACAGCACCTCCCTGACAAGCGTTGATTTGCCCGAACCGCTCACACCGGTGACAACAGTCATAACCCCAAGAGGGAATTTTACATCAACATTCTTAAGGTTATTCTCGGCGGCACCAATAATCTCTATGGCTTTCTTCCAAGGTCGTCTTACAGAGGGATATTCAATCTTGCGGTCACCGCGAAGATAATCAACGGTGTATGACCCATGAGATTCACCGCCCCGAAGCATCTTTTTTACATTTCCTTCAAATACCACCTCTCCTCCTAAACGGCCCGCATTAGGGCCGATGTCAATAATCTCATCGGCGGCAAGCATAATATCCTCATCATGCTCAACCACAATAACAGTATTGCCTATTTGCTGAAGGTTGCGTAGCACTTTCACCAGACGGTCCGTATCTCTGGAGTGAAGGCCGATGCTCGGCTCATCAAGTATATACAGAGACCCCACAAGAGAACTGCCTAAGGATGTGGCAAGATTTATGCGCTGGCTTTCTCCACCGGATAGTGTAGAAGAGAGACGGTCAAGGGTGAGATACCCTAAACCAACCTCCTGAAGGAAACTAAGCCTTTGCCTTATTTCAGTCAGTAGCCGTTCAGAAATCCTGGCATCTGTCTCATCAAGTTGTAATGAGTTGAAGAAATCGGCTAAAGCTGAAACGGGCATTCTCACCAGCTCAGTGATTGATTTCCCCCCAATCTTTACATATTTCACATCCGGGCGAAGGCGCGAGCCGTGACAATCCGGACAGGTCGTCTTGCCTCTGTAACGGGCTTTAAGGACACGGAACTGCATTTTATCCTGGCGTTGGTCAAGCCATGAAAAGAACCCATCGATTCCGCTCCATTCTTCATCTCCATGCCATAGAAAATCTTTCTGAGCATCTGTGAGATTCATATACGCCTCATGAATTGGAAAGCCTTTCTTTGATGCAATCTTGATGAAAGCTTTTTTCCATTCACTCATTTTTTCACCATTCCAGCATTTAACTGCATCCTGATAGACGGAAAGAGTCTTATTGGGAATCACAAGTTCTTCACTGACACCAAGCACTTTACCAAACCCTTCACAGGTGGGACATGCTCCGTAGGGATTATTAAAATTGAACATAAGGTCGTTCGGTTCCCTGAATTCCATACCATCAGCGGTGAATTTCTTTGAAAAAAGAAATTCTTTCGTTTCCTCCTTGAGCCAGAGTTTTATGATGCATTCATCATGCCCTTCATAATATGCGGTTTCCACAGAATCTGTCAAACGAGAAATCTCATCTTTCTCATCAGAGACGGCAAGCCTGTCGATAAGAAGTCTGTAACCTTCTGAATTAGTTTCCGGCTTTTGCTCTATTATTTCCGATATATCATAGAAATTGCCATCCTTTTCAAGGCGGGTAAATCCCTCCTTCATATAGATTGTAAGCTGGTCTGTGAAATTCCTTCCTTCCGGCAGATGAATATGGGTTAGCACAGCCAACCGGGATCCTTTGTCAAATGATAGAACGGTTTTAACAATATCCTCAATTCCATGTTTCCTGACCTCTTCCCCGGTGACAGGAGAGAATGTATGACCCGCACGAGCAAACAGCATTCTCAGATAGTCATAAATCTCTGTAGCTGTGCCGACGGTGCTTCGCGGATTGCGTGTGTTTACCTTCTGCTCGATAGCTATGGCAGGAGGGAGACCCTTTATGTAGTCACACTCCGGTTTCGACATCCTGCCAAGGAATTGTCGCGCATAGGCAGAAAGACTTTCCACATATCTGCGCTGCCCTTCAGCATAAAGGGTATCGAAAGCAAGAGAGGATTTCCCCGAGCCACTGACTCCGGTGACCACAATAAATTTATTCAACGGCACCTGAAGGTCAATATTCTTAAGATTATTAACCCTCGCACCTTTTATATTGATATATTTATTTTCCATATAATTGTTTTATTCCGGAATAAGCGTAATCTTTTCTTAATGAAGCTCCTTAAACCTATCTTTGATAGTTATTCGAGAAGTTCCCTAATAGATTTATGCCTCGTAAAGAGATAGCAAAAGCTTTAAGAAAAAATGTTCCGGAATAAAATTATAAACAATTGTTATGCCAAAATATATTAAAAGGGAGTGTCAAATAAACAAAATCCGACACTCCCATAGGAATTATAACTAACCTTGCAGGCTTATGAATCAATTCAAGTTGAGAAGCTCAAGAATCTTATCGTATGCCGCGGATAGGCCCTCTGCATTCTTTCCACCTGCTTGTGCAAAGAATGGTTGACCTCCGCCACCGCCCTTAATGAGTTTGGCCGCCTCTCTGACAATCTGCGATGCATTAAGACCGGATTTAACCAGATCATTAGAAATCATCAGAGTGAGAAGTGGCTTGTTTTCATTAAGTGTGGCACCAATAAACACTGTGGCTTCGGGAGATGCTTTACGAATGGTGAATGCAATATTCTTTACTACTTCCGGCAAGCGCAAGCCATTGAGAGAAACAATCTTTATGCCGTTGCTTTCCTTTGCATTCTCCAAAAGTTGACGAGAAAGATTTGCAGTTCGTTCAGCCACAAATTCATCAACCTGCTGACGCAGATCGGCATTCTCGCCAATAGCCCTCTTGACAGCAGTACGGATATCGGCAGAACCTCCGAGCAGATTCATGATTTCCTTAACCGTATCCTGCATGTCATCAAGCATAGTCTCCACTTTAGAACCACTCACTGCCTCTATTCTCCTTATGCCGGCGGCAATTGAGCTTTCGTTAAGAATGCGGACCATGCCGATATTGCCTGTGTTGGCTACGTGCGTTCCACCGCATAATTCAATAGAAGAGCCATATTTAACAACCCTGACCTTATCTCCATATTTTTCACCGAAGAGAGCCATGGCTCCAAGATTGCGGGCATCTTCAATAGGCATTTCCCTATGTTCGTCGAGAGGGATTGCTTTTCTTATGCGTGAGTTGACAAGGTGTTCAACCTTTCTTATCTCTTCGGGAGTTACTTTCTGGAAGTGCGAGAAATCGAAACGGAGGATATCCGGCGATACAAATGAACCTTTTTGCTCCACGTGGTTCCCCAAAACTTCTCTTAAAGCTTCGTGAATGAGGTGGGTTGCAGTATGGTTTGCAGATGTGGCTATGCGAGCTTCCTCATCTATTTCCGCAATAAATTCGCCTGAAGGGTCAGAGGGAATAGAGTGAGAGAGATGAACTCCTATATTATTTTCTTTCTTGGTGTCGAAAATTTCAATGATTTCACCTTCCGAACTGATCAGGCGGCCTTTATCTCCGACCTGTCCACCCATTTCTGCATAGAAAGGTGTCTCAGAAAGGATAATCTGATAATATTCCTTACCCTTCTGTTTCACTTTCCTATATCTCAAGATGCGGGTAGGAGAGGAGGTCTTGTCATAGCCTACAAATTTTTCTTCCCCATCATTCACCTCAACCCAATCGCCGGTTTCCACAGCGGCTGCATTGCGAGCGCGATCTTTCTGTTTTTTCATTTGAGCATCGAAACCCTTATGGTCAATCTCCATGCCCTGTTCGCGTAATATCAACTCGGTGAGGTCAAGTGGGAATCCGTATGTGTCGTAAAGCACGAAAGCATCTTCACCTGAAAGCACGTTGCTGCCGCTATCCTTAGCTTTCTTCACAAAAGAATCGAGAAGCCTGATTCCATTGTCGAGAGTGCGCAAGAACGATTCTTCCTCCTCTTTTATAACTTTCTTGATGAGCTCCTTTTGAGCCGGGAGTTCAGGGTAAGCTTCACCCATCTGCTCCACAAGCGTATCGATCAGCTTATAGAGGAAAGCCTCTTTTTGGTCAAGGAAAGTATAAACATACCTTACGGCTCTGCGAAGTATTCGGCGAATCACATATCCTGCCTTTGCATTTGAAGGGAGCTGCGAGTCTGCGATAGAGAATGCAATGGTTCGCACGTGGTCGGCGGCAACACGCATCGCTACATCAACTTTTTCATCAACTCCATATTTCTTGCCAGAGAGCTCGCTAATTTTATTTATGAGTGGGGTGAAAACATCAGTATCATAGTTTGATGTCTTGCCTTGCAAAGCCATGCACAGGCGTTCGAAGCCCATGCCTGTATCTATCACCTTTGCGGGGAGCGGCTCGAGATGACCGTCGGCCATTCTGTTATATTGCATGAATACAAGATTCCATATCTCAATGACCTGAGGATTGTCTTTATTCACTAAAGATGCACCGTCAACCTTGGCTCTCTCCTCATCACTTCTGAGGTCGATATGAATCTCGGAGCAGGGGCCGCAAGGTCCGGTTTCACCCATCTCCCAGAAATTATCATGGCGGTTTCCGTTAATGATATGCGACACCGGAAGATGCTTTTCCCAATATGCTGCAGCTTCATTATCGCGCTCAAGACCTTCGGGCGCGTAACCCTCAAAGACTGTGGCGTAGAGCCTATCGGGATTTAGCTTAAGCACATCAACAAGATATTCCCAAGCCCAGTCAATGGCTTCCTTCTTGAAATAGTCGCCAAAGCTCCAGTTCCCAAGCATTTCAAACATCGTGTGGTGATAGGTGTCGTGGCCCACCTCCTCGAGATCATTGTGTTTGCCCGAAACACGCAGGCATTTCTGGCTGTCAGTGACGCGTTTGCTGTCGGCCGGCCTATTGCCCAGAATGATATCCTTAAACTGATTCATTCCGGCATTTGTAAACATCAGCGTTGGGTCATCTTTAATGACCATCGGAGCTGAGGGAACGATTTTATGGCCTTTCTCTTTAAAAAAATTCTTGAAAGACTCTCTGATTTCTTTTGAAGTCAACATCGGAAATAATTTATTAATTTAGGCATCGGCTTACAGGGCTGTTGCCTGACTTGCAATATAGATTGCAAAATTAATAAAATTTAGCTATTTTTGCAATTAAATTATTGGTCTGAGCATCTTTGAATGATGCGTGGATTTCTATATATGAAGCGACGAATCTTTTATACGTATAATCCTGAAACAGATAACTTCGAGCGATTTTTTCCCTCCGGAGGAGAACGGTTGTGGAAGGTTATAAGGTTTTTGTTGGTTTCGATGGTTATGGGAATCGCTATTTTTTTCATTTATATCCATTTCTTTGATTCCCCCACTGAGAAGGCATTGAGGAAAGAGAACTCTCAGTTGCGAAGCAGATATAACATCATGAACAAGCGACTCGACAATTCCTTGAAAGTGATGGAGGATATCCGCAACCGCGATGACAATTTCTATAGGGTTATGCTTCAGCTTGACCCGATGAGCCTTGGTCAGCGTTATGCCGGTCTTGATAATGAGAAACGTTACCGAGAGATAGAGAAAATGCCTGATGCCGATCTTGTGAAACTGCTCACCCAGCGCCTTGACCTGTTTGAGCGGCAGCTTTTTGCACAGTCCCTGTCGTTCGATCAGTTGAGAACATCGGCCGGTGAGCAGAAAGATAAATTGGCTCACATACCCTCCATAATGCCCATTGATGTGAAAGACTATACCATGGCTTCCGGTTATGGATACAGGAATGACCCCATTTATGGAACTTCAATGTTTCATTCAGGCCTGGATTTTGCTGCCCCAATGGGAACACCTGTATTTGCAACGGCCGACGGGGTAGTGGAGGAATCCGGTTGGAAAGGAGGATATGGAAACTGTGTTGATCTTTCGCATGGTTATAATTATTCCACCCGTTACGGCCATCTAAGTGAAATTTTGGTCGAAGCCGGGAAAAATGTCAAGAGAGGAGAGATGATAGGAAAAGTAGGGTCAACAGGTAAATCAACGGGGCCGCACCTTCATTATGAGGTGAGATTCAAGGATGAACCCCAGAATCCCGTGAATTATTATTTCATGGACCTCGGCCCGGAGGAATACTCTGAGTTAATCAGGTTGGCTGAGAACGCCGGTCATGTGATGGATTGATTTTTTTGGATAATTTGGGTTATAAGTTATCAGAATAGAAGTGGAAGAATTTGATAAAAAATATTATAAGATTAAAGATGTGTCGGAATTGCTTGGAGTTCCGACATCCTCTTTGCGTTATTGGGAAAAGGAATTTCCTGAATGCGCACCCCGAAGAAGCAACACTAACATACGCTATTACACTCCGAAGGATATTGAAACGCTGCGCATGATCAACTATTTGCTGAAGGTAAAAGGTTTAAAGATTGATGCCGCAAAAGAGCAAATGCGTTCCAACAGAAAGAATATTTCAAAACGAGTCGATATTATAGAGAGCCTTACGGAAACGCGTAATGAACTTGAAAAGCTGCTTTCCGCACTTCAAAAAAGAAAATAAATGAATCTTGAAGAATTGAATCCACAACAAAGGGAGGCCGCCACCTACGAGGGACGGAACCTTCTTGTGCTTGCCGGTGCGGGGACAGGAAAGACGCGCACTATCATTGCCCGGGCCAAATATTTGCTCAATAAAGGGGTAAGGCCCTCAAGATTGCTGATTCTCTCTTTTACGAGAAAATCAGCACGTGAGATCGTGGCCCGGTTGCAATCAAGCTCACAAGGAGACACGCGTGCTCTAAAAGGTCAGACTTTCCATTCCTGGTGCATGGAAATCATTGAGCAGAATCCCGGGGTTTTCAATTTTGGAAAATTCACAGTCATTGACGAAGAGGATAGGGAAAGTGCATTCCGACTCGTGTGCGGCCGTCACTTCAAGAAAAACAATTTTATAGAGCCTAAGCAGCTTGCAGAGGTATATTCATACGTAGTCAATGCTCGGTGCAACCTTTCCACTGCCCTCAGCCATCGCCTTTTCAACGGAAGAATGGATGATGAAACCAAGGAGAAGATTCTGCAAAAGCTTCCTGTATATCAGGAGGTGATAAAGAAGTATATGGCATTCAAGGCAGAACGAAGATATCTGGATTATGATGATATTCTTCAGAAAGTTGCATTGGGGCTAAAGAGAAATCGGGAGGCCGCAGATTTTATTGCCGGCTCTTTCGATCATTTTCTGATCGATGAGATGCAGGATACCAATCCTCTTCAGTATCTTTTGCTTGAGTCTTTTTGGACCAGATGCAATATTTTTTGCGTCGGCGATGATGCTCAGTCCATTTACGGCTTCCGAGGCGCAGACTTCAAGTCGATACATTATTTCCCTCTTGTTGTTCCTGATTCAAATGTTAAGAAGCTCACCATAAATTATCGTTCCACCCAGGAGATTCTTGACCTTTCAAATTGGGTCTTAGAGCAGTCTCCTCTTAATTATGACAAGAAGTTGACGGCCAATCGGGGAAAGGGATTAAAACCGGTGATCTGTCATTTTCATCAGGAATGGGATATGGCGCGCGATATCGTGATGCGGATTAAAAATTCTCAGGGAGAGGAGAAATGTCCTTTTAAGGAGAATATGGTGCTATCTCGGTCGAACAGAGGTTTGAAATCGGTAGAGGCATGTCTGATAGAGGCTCAGATTCCTTATGTGGTGTATGGAGGGACCTCTCTAATGGCATCGGCTCATGTAAGGGATATAGTATCAGCATTGAGAGTGGTGGCTAATCCGCGCGATGAACTCGCATGGGAAAGATATCTGTGCCTTTTTCCAAGAATAGGGGAGATAACAGCCGCTAAGTTAATAGATAAGATAATTGATAAAGAGACCCTTGAAGAATGCATTGAAATACTGGAAGGGGAGAAAGGGCTGGATCCTGATATTGCCACAACTCTTCAGAACATCAAGATGCTTGAAATAGAGGTTAATCGAGCCATTGAAGCGGCCATGCGCGGGTTGCAGAAAGTTTTGGCTCATAAATATAAAGATGATTGGAACAGAAGGAGAAAAGATATCGGTTTGTTAGAGAAAATCGGCGCTGCTTCTGAAAGCCTTACAGCATTTCTGTCAGATTATATTCTTGATCCATCTTTGGGAACAGGTTTAAAAGGTGAAGCGGATCCGGAAGATTCGGTAATCCTCACCACTATTCACTCCGCTAAAGGGCTTGAAGCACGCAATTGTTATCTTGTCAATGTCAATTTCACGCAGTATCCATCATCAAAAGCAATTGCCAATGGAGAAGATGCGATCGAGGAGGATAGGAGATGTCTCTATGTCGCTTTGACGCGTGCGAAGGATAAATTGACAATCTATCGCAGCCATAAGGCGGCACAGGTTATTGATCCCTCAGACATGTTAGGGTTTGAAGCTTCAAAGCTTTACTTCCTGAATGATTTGCCAGAGTCCCTTTATGAGGTAGAGAATATAGGAGGAAGTTCTCGGGAATGGGGATTCTATCGTGGCGATAGCATTTCTCTTTCTGATTGTGAGGAATTCGATTTCTCTTAGTTATTATAAGATTCCGACTTCTCTGAACATCGTTCTATAATATTCCGCTTTTTTTTCGAGCTGAAGAGAATAGGCCCGGGATGTTGAAGGCATTCTGTAAATATAGAGGGCTTCACCGTCTGTTATGTTATTGGTGACAACACGCGCACCCATTGCCGGGATAGGGGTCGAAGTGATGTCGGCAACCACTGACGCGGCCTTCTCTCCCGTAGTAGCCACGGCACGACACTCCGGCATATCTTTTAAAAGGTCGAAAAGAGGAACAGGCTCCACAATATCAAGAAACTTGTCAGATGCATTCCCTTTAAGTCTCCGTGCTTTCCTTACGGTGTCATTTAGCGCAATCTTTTTTTCGGTCATCAGTTCAACTATGGCTTCAAGATTATAATCTTTTTGCCCGGGTAAAAGCAAAGCGTCTTTGTTACCCATAAAAATCAGACCCATGATTTTCCAAAAATCATTAGTGCGATTAGGGTAATAGAAATCCATATTCCATCTTTTTGCCTGAGGGGGAAAGGTGCCCATTATTAATATTCTTGCTCCCTCGGGAATGAATGGCTGCCATGGATGGGATTCAATTTCCAGTTCTTCCTTCATAATATCTCTCTTTTAAACTTCAAAATTAAAAAGACTCGAATAATATACTTACGTATAAATAACAAAATTGAAAAGAGAAAAGATTGCGGTCACTTGCCAGATCATCAAGAGAATTGAGAAGGGGGGCCAAATAGAGGAAAGGAGCAAATAAAAAAGATATCCGATTTTAATCGGATATCTCTGAGTGTCCAGGATGAGACTCGAACTCACACGGCCAATACGGCCACTACCCCCTCAAAGTAGCGCGTCTACCAATTCCGCCACCTAGACAAAGCAAAAACTATTTCTTAGAGCGAAAAACGGGACTCGAACCCGCGACCCCGACCTTGGCAAGGTCGTGCTCTACCAACTGAGCTATTTTCGCATTCAGTGTGTCCAGGATGAGACTCGAACTCACACGGCCAATACGGCCACTACCCCCTCAAA
>CAMWXH010000100.1 GCA_947178165.1 uncultured Porphyromonadaceae bacterium
ATATCATAATTGCAAAGTTATATATAAATTTTAAAATTACCCCCAATTTGTTAAATTTTGTTAATTAGATTAAAAAGGCAAGACAAGAAAAAGTTTCATTCCGTGCCACTTTTAATCCGGCTGGCAAGGATATTGGCAGAATGATTAGAATTGTAGGCCTTAGAGATTGAACTTAAAATCAGATTAGAATCTTATTATGTTATCGGGCCAGCGATACATTCACCGATACGCCGTAATTGGAGTTGCTTGTAGGATAAGATGAATTGCTAACAAGCGGAGTATTCGTCTGATGGTCAAAGAAGGCATTCAGTGTTATCCTCTTGCTCAACACGTATGATGCCATGAAGTTTATCGAGAATGTCTGTGTTCCCTGAGTGGCCTGAGTATATGCGGTTTCAATTCGTCTTATCAAACTCTGGTTATTGGAGAAAGATAAGTCAAGGTTAAGTGAAAGGTCGTTCGACACTCCACCCTGCTTGCTTCCAAGCTTAAGAATCTTATTGAAGTTAGCGATCTTATAGCCCGCTCCTACCTGAATCTGTCGGCTGGTGGTTTCCACAACTTGTCCAGCCGAACTGTTCAGATTCAGCGTTCTTGAATCCCTGTATTCAGCATTGAATGTCATATCATTAAACAAGGTCACTTTCACACCGAACAAGGGGGCGAATTTCTCCGTAATAGCCACCGAAGTAATATTAAACGGTGTGGAGGGAATCGGATTCTCCGTCTGCACATCCTGGATGAAGCCAAGGTTACCGTCGGCACTCACCCAATTCATATAACTTGAATATGAGCCTATAGAATAGGTACACTGATATGCATGACTCAGAGTGAAAGCCTTGAACCATTTGCTAAGGTTACCCAATTTGACAAGACCATCGTATGTGATTCGCCAGTTAGGACGCATTGCTGAAAGTCCATCAAAATGAACAAGCGAAATCTTATCCGGACTCACGCCACTGTAAGCGGCAAGGAATGCCGGTATGAGCACATCCGAGCTTGTGCGGCTCACCTCTCCCACTTCGGGATTATAAACCGCCCCGCTCAATGGAGTTCCTTCAATAAATCCAGCATTAGGATAGTGCAACCCTGCATACTGCCTTTCCACTCGTCCTGCAACCTGAGGAATGTAAGAGAGGAACTTGCTGAAGGCATCAGATGCATAACCGTTCTCCGCCTTTGAATTTTTCATTGCTGTTGCAAAAGCCCAATGCGTACGGACGTATGAACCCGAATAAGAGGTCGGATTCCCGCTATACATAAACTGCATCTGCTCTGTGCGCGAATCGGTAAGATTCGATGTGAGCAAGATTTTAAGTCCCTTTATCGGCTCAAGCGTAAGCTCAAAATTGAACTCCTTGCTTTTGCTCCATAAAGCGGGCGACACCTGATCACTATCCGTGATGAGCCATCCCCTATCCTTTGCCTTCTCAACATAATCATCGCCATAAAAACCGAATGCAAAATCAAGACCCGGCGACATTGGCCCGTAACTTTGCGACTGCCCGAATATGTTTCCTATATTCGGAGAGAACAAAGGAAGATTGAGCGAATGAGAACTCTTATATCTGAACGACAGTGAACGAGGCATCATCAGGAAGCGGAGGCTATATTGTGCAAATTCTGTTGCGAAATTCTTCTTCTCCTCCTTAATATCCTCCCTCACGATAACCTTGATGTTATCGCTTCCTTTATCAAGAATCTCAATTGTATTTTCATCAACCACCTTATAATTCAACTTTTTAGGCTTTCCTCCAACCTCAGCTGTGAATCTGACCTTTTTAGTCTTAAGATTATGCTTCACCAAAGTTGTCGTGTCAGCATTCAAAGTGAATGCCCTTTCAAATTTTCGTGGTTTCTTGGTTGTCTCCTTCTTATCTTTGCTGTTTCTGTTCTTGTTAACAGTTCTCGCACTCGATGAAGTTGAGAAACGTTTGTTGATATTCTGAAGATATTTTGACTTGTTATAAAGTGTCTCGAAATTGAATCTTGCATCCGCATTCCACGACGACTGGTTCTGGATAGTATTGCCTAAATAGAGGTCATCTACAGTGGCTCCCTTATCCCATCTATAAACAGAATTATAGGTGACAGACCCGGTCAAATAATCCAGGAAAGGAATACGGTTAAATGGCGCGCGGTATGTGCCGGTAAACGTCTGGTTATAATTCCACGGCGTGCCTAAATGCTTAACCGAACTTAACACGGTCTCTTTCCAATCACGGTATTCGTCGGGGAATAAATGCTTGTTCACAGCCCCTACGGTCTCCTCAATTCGTGCTGTTGTATTGCTTGAAAAAGACAATTGCAACGACTTTATGAGGTTCCAGGTGAGGGAGAACTGACGATCCCACGTGAAATTCTTGCTGACCTGAACGGGCAATTGGAAATCGACATCAACCTCACTTCTTGTCTGCTCTTCATAGTAATACCTCTGGATTCCTGTATAGAAAGTGAGGTTGTTGAAGAGCCAGTTGATCTCCCAATCCTTGAAATATTTAGCAGTTTTGCCTTTCCCTTTTATGAATGAGAATGGTTTCCACGCCTTGATATAGGGGGTGTAAGAATAGGTGAAGTTACCCCGATAATCATTCGTATTCTGATACTCAGTGGTAGGATCAATATTCTTCTGCTTATTGAAGGAGAATGAAACCTGGAAATTGGCCGGATCCCAAGGCATTGGAGTCTTGCTCTGAACATTAAATTTCAGATTTGAAATAGAGAAGCTCTCCACCACCTTCTTAGTCACGGCATAGTTCTTAATCGAATCACGCTCGGCTTTGGAAGTAGTTGCATCCAACGCATCCTTAAGCAATATATCCTGATCAAGAGGATTATATTTGGGTGTTGTGGTTTCTTGCGAACGGGAATAATATATCGGAGCCGACAATTTAGCTTTCTCAGGGAGAAGCTTGCCAACATCACCCTGCACGGCCACATTATACTGCTCATAGTCATCAAGGCGGCGCTGAGAAAGACCCTGATCCACACTTCCGAATCCGGCAGTCTCCTTATGTGCTGAGAAATTGACCATAGCAAGGTCGCTCATTGCAAGGTTGGCATTCACATTAGCGGCCCATCCTCCCGATTCATTGAAATCGGTCACTTTAAGCTCATTCACCCATACGTCTCCATCTTTCACGCTGTTAGATCTGTTGCGGATACCGATAAGCATCACACGCACATCGCTCAGCGAAGGATTACCAAGCACGGCAACCGTATTCTGATTATTTTCGGGGTCGTGACCTGTATATAAGATTCCATAGCCTACCCCTTCCACATTAGCGCTCTTGTCGCGATTACGTTGAGTTTTCAGGGAGGTGAAGAGGTCAAACGGAACATTCATGAAATTCGCGATAGGCCATACGCGCTCCCTATCCGCTTCACTCTTATTATTATATGATCCTGGTGGAGTGAGCTGAAGCGGAATCTCATATTCATAATAATTGTTCTTGACATCCGAACCGAGACGCACAAACACAGAGAGGTCACCATTCTTTGTGTTGGTGATATTATCTATCAGGGCCTCTGCGTGAATCCACATCTGCATTCTCTTGTAGATACGCAAATCAAGCTGTGTATTCTTGTAAATGCCTCTTGCATCACCGGGCTGGAGTCCTGTCACCTTCATTGATAATGACTGCTCGTTAAGCTGTGTAGCTTGGGATTGGCCCGGATCCTGAATACGTGTCACACCCGGAGGAAGAACATAGTTAACCGGTGTGCGGGCGTTATTCTCCTCAATGTTCACAACCGACATGTCAAGCTCACCTTCTGCCGGAGAATCATTACGGCTGTTAAGATTGAACTTATAATCGCGCCACTCCCCTCTTACAAGCTCAAGGGTTGCAAACCTAAGATGTGTTGTCTCCTTGAAGCCAGTCATAAACATTCGTGCAAAACGGACTGTAGAGAAATCATTGATTCCTCCCACAACTTTATCAGGCGAACTCAATGGTATCTTGAACTGATACCATACGGCACGCTGTTTGCCGGCAGCCGTGTTCACCTCCGATTCTTGGATATCGGTGATATAATTTTTACCTACTTCAAGATCTTCGGGACGGATGGATACCTTGTATTGGAAATAGCGCTCATATTCATTAAGCGTATTGTCCTGGTTTATATCCTCAACATCGGGCACAGCACGAGCCGACTGATAAAGAGGATTGGGTGACTGGTCGGGAGAAAGCGAGTTCCCTTCCACTCCGTTATACCGTTTATAGCGCGTTAGAATATCGGAATGATGTTCATCATAGTAGGGACTCCTGAAGAAATGATAGTTATCTCCCGCCGGGTCGTTCATAGCAGAGAATGGATCATCTTGCATCTCCGCAATCGTAGTGGCAGGAAGCTTGGCTCTCAGCCTGTCAAGGTAATCCTTGTATGAGGAGAAGCTGTATTCCACCTCATTTGGCAGTCCGTCAAGACCCACATCCTGCATCGGACGTGCATTGTCGGAATTTTCAAAAGCGTAGGTCAGTGAGTTCTGTCGCGACACCTTACCCCAATTGGTTTCGGTTATGAAATCGGTGTTGCCATCTATCGGCAAGCCGTTCTCATAACTCTTCATGCCATCTTTGAGGATATCTTCGCTCACTTCACCGAAATTGAAATAGAGGTCGCCGCCTTCGGTGTTCTGGTTGTCGGGGTCAAGGAACGGATCGAGCATCCAGAATTGAAGGTATTCCACATTGGAAGTTTCAAAGTTGGTGTTATCCATCTTCCTCATTATACCTCCCCACCGTTTTTCAGGATTAAGAAGACTACCATCGGAATCTATATTCTCGGCGTCAAGGTTATATGGGCCACGCTCTTTAGGATAAAAAGAGAGGTTCAGCGTCTGGATATAGTTTGCCTCCCCGTATGCAAGGTCGCGGTAAGGATAAAGCTCGCTTATCTTCACCTCCCTTACGTATGGATTGGAAAGGAACCAAGGGTCGCTCTTCATATAGCCTGGCACCATTGAAGAGTTGCGCTGGGTCCACATTCGGTCGATATAATACCATGCCAAAAGCGCACGGTTCTTTCCGTAAGCCACGTCATTGGTCAGCCCGGCCTCCGGGAAAAGTGCATCTGCCCCTGAATCGTAAGGAGTTGAGGCAAGGAACCATGAATATGGCGACCGCAAATCAATGCCGGTCTGGGTAGCCTCGAAATCATCTATATAACTCGATCCTTTATTGGTACCGCTTTTCTGCTTTGCCGGCACAATCTGGGCAAATTCTGCATTCAGGCTGAATGTAGAGGGGGAAGTGGCATTAACGGTCGGAATCTTGTTGACAAGGTTGGTAAGCCACATAAACTCCTTATTGTAAGAGAGATTCAGGCCCCACATCGTATTATTGATAAGCTCATCACCGATATTGACTTTCTCGGTCAATGCTTTCTCAGAGAAATTCAATATGGTTGCGCCAACCGTGAGATTCTTATTGAATCTGTATTGTGCGTCAAGACCAAGCAACGTCTTGCGCTGCATGCTGTAGAGCGACTGATTCTCAAGTGTAACGCTTACGTTTGTTCCCGAATCGATTATGCTTTGATTCGTTATGGTTACTATACCCATCGAATAATCCACGGTATAGTCGCTATTCTCCGTAAGCACAACACCTCCGGCCATGACCACAACCGACCCGCGCGGCACGTTCATTGCGTTCAAACGTATCTGCGCACCTCCCGAGGCCTGATATTCTCCCACAAGCGAATATTTATTCTTATCGGCAAACTGACGTGCAACCACCAAAGTTGAGTCATAAAGCTCCTTGTAAACATATTCTTTTGCGATTTCCGGATTCCCAATCTTGCGCTCCAGATGTGCACCAAAAGGCTCCGCCACAGGGAAAATGATCTTACCGGAAGAGGACTGCACCGTGTATCCCTCCACATAATCGAAGAAACCATCTGAATTTGATTCCTGATTGGAGTCTATCCGGTCAAGATTCATCACTTGCAATAGAGGTATGTTGCTTATTGATCCTACCGGTAGATAGTTGATTTCGGTTCCCGTGGTGTCGGAAAGGAATTTTATGTTAAGCTTGAAGTTCTTGCTTTGCAATTGATACGCGCCGAGGGCATACACATTTTTCATCATCAGCTTCCACATGGGGAGCTTAGTGGAAACGGTGGTGCTCCGGAGCATCTTCAAGTATAACGACTCGGATGTATTGGTCACATCTGATGAAAACTCTCCCACCTGATATACGCGCCCTCCATAGGTATATTCGTAAGCAACCGCTAAAACCTCATCTGTATTCAATGCTGATTTAAGGGAGATATAACCTAAGTCTGAGTTTAAGGTGTATTCGCTTGTCTTGAGCAGACGGGCGCTCTCAACCTTCTCGAAATCTTTCCCTCCCTCAATTCCGTATGCACGCAACGGTTCGAGGGCCTGTGTCACCTGATTGATGTTTCTTGCGCCCGGATAATTCTCCTTTATCTCATCTAAAAGGTTATTTGACTGATTGGAAGGGTTATTAAAGGAGAGATTGGGAATCCAATGCTCGTTGGCTAAGCGCGTGTTCTCGCCAAGGTCCATGAATCCCACAAAGTTACGGCTTTCGTTGAAGTTGCTGTTCTTATTGGTAACCCAAACCTCTATTCGCGTAATCTTGATTCCCGATGACACATGAGGAAGTTTGGAGGCAAAACTGTCGTAATTGTCATAAAAGAACTGCGCCAGGAAGAAGTGACGGTTGGCATCATAATTATCTGCTTTGATAGCAAACTTCTGAGTCTGAACGCCACCCGACGTGCTGACGGTTTTCGATTCCGAATTCTGCTGCGAAAGGAGTCCGGTGAGCGTGAGTTTGCCGAATTGAAGCTTTGTCTTGAAACCGAAAAGGGCCGTACCTCCACGTATAAGGCTCGAACCAGTGGTCATGCTCACATTTCCCGCCTCGATGCTCTTTATTATTTCATCCTCTTTCCCCTCATAATTGAGTTTCAAGTTCTTGGAATCGAAATCGAAAGTTGCATCCGTGTTATAGGTCATATTGAATTTAAGCTTATCACCTACGGATGCATTGATGGTTGCCTGTATTTTTTGATCGAAATCGAAATATGTTTTCCTTCTGTTTCGCAACGAGAGCGACGGATTATCTGTCTTGTTGCTCTTCACTCCCATTGAAAGCTGTATGGAGCCCTGAGTTGTAAGGCGCACTCCTCCCGGGCCGAAAACTTTCTCAAGAGGTCCGAGCGCGAAATTCATATCGAAGATATTGAAAGGCTGTTTCTCCTTCTGCTCAAAACTCTCTGCATTCTTCTCCCTGAAATATGAATATAAATCCTTGCGCATCATTGCATTATTATATTCTTCAGGAGTCATCATGGAGGGAGTGACAATATCACGGTCTCCTATCTTGGTGTGTATGATATACATTCCAGATTCAGGATCATAGATTGCCTCGGTCTTTACATTGGATGGAGTGCGAAGATCGGCAGGATATTCCTCCACTATTTCCAGAGTCTCGTTGGCAGGAGGAACTGTGGGGCGAACCTCAAAAAGAAGCGTAGTGGAATCTTGCGTGCCTGTTGTGTTTTCAGGAGCCGACGGCGGAGGGGCAAGCTCACTTTTATAATATTGGGAATAGCCTATAAGCGATAAAAGCAGTGCTGATAACAACACTGCCAAATGGAAGTATCTTCTTGTGATAGTAAAGTATCTTTTTCGGAAAAACTTCATTTAAAGCATCTTCAATGCCTGCTTTATCGCCTTCTCTGTGCTTAGGGTTGGATCGGCTGAAAAAATCTTTTTCAAAACCTTCTGGCTCTGCTGAGCAGTAAACCCAAGCATCACAAGGGCGGCGACGGAATCATCATACGATTCACCGGCAGGCGTACTTGTTAATAACGTTACACCCTCCGTTTTTATTTTATCTTTCAGATCCACGATGATGCGCTGTGCCGTCTTTCCGCCTATCCCTTTCACCGCTTTAAGCGCCGAGTCTTGGCCTGATGCTATGGCACTTTCAAGCTGATCATTTGTCATTGAAGAGAGTATCAAGCGTGCCGTGTTAGGCCCGACTCCGCTCACCCCTATCAATAATTTGAATAATTCCCGGCTCCTTTTGCTCAGGAAACCATATAATACATGTGCATCCTCCCTTATGGCTTCATATATGAACAACTTTATTTTTCCTGTTGTCGATATATTGGGATAATCAATCAATGTGATATTGATATCATACCCTAATCCGTTGCAATCCACTATGGCATTCGTAGGCGTTATCTCAGCCACACTGCCACTTATATAATCTATCATAACAATAATGTTTACCGTTCTCTCGTTCTTTATAAACTATAATCATGCAATCATATTGCTTAGGTTATATAGATTTGACAGATTAAAAATTGATTTAACGTTCGCGGATTAGTCTAAACAAGTTCAATAGATATATAGCATGAAAAAATTTCTTATCATTACATTTATGGCAGTTTGCTCTCTTGTATGTGCATTTTCTGCCGCCGCCCAATCGCAGAAGCTCCCCGTAGAGATGCTTCCGGAATTTGTAGCCGAGATGAATAAGACCCTCCCTCAGGATATTGATCAATCAATGGTCTTCTCCAAAGTTCAACTCTTAAATGGAGGCAAACAGATCGATTTCGTTGTTCAGGTCAAAGATATGGAGGTTGCCCCTGACGAATTTATCGAGGCTTGCAAAGGGATGTCAAAACAGGAAATCAGAGATTATTTCGGTCCTGAATTCAAGGAGATGACTTCTTTGCTGCCTGTTCCCGTTTCTGTTAATTTTATATTCAAAAACGGTAAGACTTATCGACTTAACTACTGATAATGAATTCATTCAATTCGCCACTTCTTGATTCTGCTGTGGCTGAGCTCTCTAAGCTCCCCGGCATTGGCCATAAGACCGCACTCCGGCTTGCCCTGCATCTTCTCAGGCAGGAAAAGGAGATCGCTTTTGCTCTCGGCAAGTCTATAATCGAGATGAGGGAGAATATTCAATATTGCCGTAGGTGTCATAATATAAGTGAATCCGAGCTTTGCCCAATCTGTAATGACAGCCGAAGAGATAACTCGATTGTATGCGTGGTTGAGAATGTCAAGGATGTCCTTACAATTGAAGCAACTCACGAGCATAATGGTTTATATCACGTTCTGGGAGGGGTCATATCCCCTCTCGACGGGATATCGCCCTCAGATCTTGAGATAGATTCACTTGTGAAACGTGTAAAGGAGGAGGGGGTTAAGGAGATTATACTGGCCCTCAGTCCCACTATGGAGGGTGATACCACCAATTTCTATATTTATCGCAAATTGGCCAATACGCCTGTAAAGATAACTATGCTTGCGAGGGGTCTCGCCATCGGTAATGAACTTGAATATGCCGATGAATTAACCCTTGGCCGTTCTATTCTCAACAGAACCTTGTTCACAGATTCTTTCAGCGAATAAGCACAGTCAATTTTATGATATCCTGAATTATGAATCAAAGAATCCTTTCCGATGATAACATCATTCTTCGTCCTGTGGAACCTGAGGATGCGGAATTTATGTGGTGTGTGGAAAGCGATTCATCCCAATGGGTTCAGAATTCGATTGTCGCCCCCTTTTCTCGGGAGAATCTTTTAAATTATGCCTGTAATTATGAGGCTGACCCTTATCTGGCGCGGCAACTGAGGCTTATTGTTTCCGACCTTTCAGGAAAGAGAATGGGCATCGCCGACATTTTTGATTTATCCCCGCAACACCGCACAGCCAAGATAGGCATTTATATCTTGCCGGAATTTCGCAATTCCGGCGTTGCTTTGGAGGCGCTTACACTTTTAGAGTTTTATTCCCTTCGTATCCTTAACCTTCGTCAACTTTGTGCCGAGGTCGTTGAAAGCAACGACATAAGCTTGCATCTTTTTCTCAGTGCTGGCTTTGAATTGAGAGGAACCTTAAAAGATTGGATTCTTTCGGGCCACGATACATTTTCTTTGCATCTGCTTCAAAAAGAGCTTATGTAAGACATACCTTTTTGATTAAAAGAACAGTTATAGAAAAGGACCGGCTAATAGCCGTCAATTCTCTTCCGGATCCTGCGGAACAAGCAGCCAGCTCCGGTAATCCCTGCCAAGTCGTTCCACCGCCCTGCGCCAGTAATCATTCCCTTGTCCTAACAATGCGTCTCCCTTATCTTCGGGTCTTGTCAAAGCCCAGGAATGATTAAGGATCTCAGCGCTCAGTTGATCTTTGGCCCATCCGCTGTATCCTAAGAAAAACCTTAATTTCCCCTCCAAGTTCTCCTCACTCTGAATATAATCCATCACTTGATTCAGGTCTGCTCCAACATATAAACCCGGGGCCACTTCCACTGCACCGTCAAAATGGTCTCCAAGGGTATGAAGCATGAAAAGCCGGTCGCACTCAACAGGTCCTCCGGAATAAACCCTGACTTTTTTCCCTGCCGTCCAGTCAGGGAATATATCCTGTAAAGTTACAGGCGTGGGCACATTAAGCGTTAGGCCGACTTGGCCATGATTCTCATCCTCCTCCAATAACAGCACAACACTTCTTTTAAAATATGGCTGGTCGAGAAGTGGCTCCGCAATCAGCAAATCCCCTTTCTTTGGATTAACCTCCGCGGCATCCTTATATATTAATG
>CAMWXH010000101.1 GCA_947178165.1 uncultured Porphyromonadaceae bacterium
TTACTGCACTTTGAAAAAAGTTCCGGAAAAAGAAAAAATTTTTTTACCGACTAAATTTTTAACATTTGAATGAAAAATTAAGTAAAAATTTGTCTAACGATAAGATGAAAAGGCCCGTGTACCCCCCGTGGCGGGAGCCTCCGAGCTTCCGCAAAAGTCAATGAAGCTCAATTTTTCGTTGACTTTAAAAAGCGACGATGATTCGCCTGCACAAACCGTTTGATGGATTATAAAAATTTTAAAGACAGGAGTACAATTGAAACAGGAGATGATGAAATTATTAAATATGGTATTAATTGAACATCTTTTCTGCCTTTGGGTCTTGGTTAATTTTTTCAATCCTTATTTCTTGCTCGATTTTTTCAGGTGTTTTAAAGAAAGAATAAGCTACGTATATTCCCCACAGTAAAATAAGTGTTGCCAGAATGGTTAAAATCCAATAGATAATAGGGGAGAACCGACGCATTTTATTTTGCCGGATATTGGGCTTAGCCAAATAAAAAGGAGAATTTGAATTCTTATTTGGATTTTCATTTTCAGAGTTTGCAAGAATAACAGAGGAAATAGGTTTATTTTCTTTTATAATAACCTTATCAATTGGAATTAACCAGCAGGAATAGTTATCTTGGGTGTTAACGTCGCAAATAGACTTGATTTTAGAAATTTTTTGGGAGTCATTCAATTTGTTATCTGCTAAGACCTCACATAGAGTTTCATTCGAAAGTTGTTCTAATATTCCGTCGCAACATAGGAAGAAATAATCTCCTTCCTTAATGTCGTCAAACATAAAGATGTCTGCCTTATAGCGCTTCTCCAACTGAGGTTGCATAGCCCGTGTGATTACATTTTTCTGAGGAAAGTTTCGAGCTTCCTCTTCATCAATCTCTCCGGCTTTCAGGAGGTCGTTGACTAAAGAGTGATCTGAAGATTGATATAAGATGCTACCGCGTTTTGTCTCTTTATTATATAAAGATGGACGTATGTGATAAATACGGCTGTCACCAATATGAGCTACTAAATAATTATTATCGTTAAGGCATAGACACGCCATTGTGGTACCAGGTTTCTTATTTGAATCCGATACCATTTCGTCAAGTTTGTCATAAGTCTTTGACAGAGCCATTTCAAAAGTCGGAATATCAATGTTCGAACAAGAGGAAAGGCATTCTCCCAAAGCTTTAGCTACTGTCATGCTTGCCACTTCTCCGTTATCATGACCTCCCATACCATCGCACAAAATAAAGGTACGTGTGCCCGTGTTAGCATCTTGCGGAAAAAGATAATCTTCCTGATTATCCTTCTTGCCGATCTCAGAGAAACAATATGGCTGTCTAATCTTAATCATAATTTTACACTAATTTGGTAGCATCTTCATCATTGCCCTCAAGGATGATCTCGGTAGTGCCAAGAATCATCGAATCGCCGAACTTAAGGATCAGTATGTCGCCTCGATTAATAGGCTTTCCATTTAATTTAACGATATTTTTTGAGTTTATTTCCACAAGGTGATGCTCGTATCCATTACCTTTTTTCACAACATCAATCAATACATGCTGCCGGCTCATATACATATCAGTGCTAATCTTGATATCCGCGGTCCCGGTCTTGGCACGTCGGCCTATAATGTTTTTTCCTTCTTTTAGAAATTGGATTTCATTGGTATCTTTCACTCTTATTTGTCCAATGTCGGCAACTGTTTTGGGAGGAATGATCAACTGGGTTGGCATCTCATCAGCACCGTATGCTCCCCGAGCCTGTTTGCCTCCCTTATATACATTTGCTGTAGCCTTAAAATGACATTTGGGGCACTCGACCACCATATTCTGATAGCCGGGTACCTCTTCAAACGACAGTTGTTGTCCACATTCAGGACAAGTAATGAAAATCTTTCCCATCAGTTTATCTATTGTTACACCTCCATTATACAATCTGCATCATTCACGTAGTCTGGCAAATCGTCAGTTGAGGCATAAAAAACATCACTTTCTTGTTGAGCATGTGCTTGCAAGAGATCTGCGACTTCAAGATTTGCTCCTGAAATGTCATAAACTTCTTGCTCTTGGATCATGCCGTCCCGGTTATCATCATGCAGAAGAACATCCATTCTTCCGTTATTATCCACGTCAACCAATAAGGCATGATCTCCGGCATTTTCAAGGAGTGCAACATTCATTATATGACCGTCCTCGGTTTGAACTGTCTCCACTCCAAGCACACGGATTTCATTATCCACAGGAGTTCCATCAATCATTTCAGCATTGGCTGTCACGGGCTGTATCGCAGGTTCGTCATGAGCGGTGACTTCGAGTGTGTTCGAAGATTCTGAATGGTGAGTTGAAGGCTCTGAGTGATAGGGTGCTTTATCCTCATGAACTGGAGTGGGTTCAACGGCAGGCCTCTCTTCAGTTGTAGTGTTTCCTTGTTCCTGTATTTCGTTTTCCAGCTCTTGGTTATTATCCTCTTCGTTTGCCACTTCTTCCACTGCCAAACGTTCATTGGTATGAGTGGCGTAGGCAGTAGCTCCAGCACCTGCGACCGCTCCAGCCACAAAACCGCCGGCGGCAGTGGCAATAGGGTTGGCTTTTCTTTTCTCCTCCACATTAGAATTATTATGAGACGAGGGATTTGAATTCACATTTTTTATTTCTCCATCATTGATGAGATGAGTCGTTTCGTTATCCATATTGTTTTGTTTTTAATTGCGTTGCAAATATAATTCTTGTATTCCTATCCCCCAAAGATTCTAAAAGTTGAATGATGAAAGAGGGGAGATAAAGGATAAAATGGAGGCGCATACCAATAGTCTGCATATCCTTTTAACCAAATTAGTTAAGGAGCATTATCCTAATTCATAATTTTTAAAGTAAAGTTGCTTCGTATTTCTTTATTGCTTATTTATGGGTTCTATACAACCTTTCAAAGAGACCTTTGTTGACCAATTAAGTCTTTTTATTTACTCCAAATAAATATACACGCTAAATAACTTAAAATATAAGAAATAATAAGGTAAAAAGAAATACCCAAGATCCAAGAAGCGAGTGAAAGTAGGTTGTCTCTAGTAGATGCTCTTAAATATGTATGCCATACTCTATAAGCAAGGAATCTTATATTTTGTTTGGCCTCTAAGTTTCCATCCTTAGCAGCTGATTCCCAAAATTCTTTAGCTTTGCTTCTATTTTTTTTGATTCCTTTTCCAGAATAATAAAAGTTACCAATATTTACTTTAGCCTCAATATTACCCTGCTCAGCCGCTTTTCTATACCAACCAAGAGCTTTCTTATAGTCATTTTTTACTCCGGTGCCATCGCGATAACTATCGGCAATATTTTTCTGAGCCCAATCATAACCTTTTTCAGCCGCTTTGAGGAACCATTCGTTAGCCTTTACGTAATCCTGTGTAACGCCTTTGCCGTTCCAGTACATCAAGGCTATTTTATTCATGAAAAATGGATTCCCCTGTTCTGCAGCTTTAAGATACCACTCAAAGGCTTTCTTGAAATCTTGCTCAACACCCTTTCCGGACTCATAACTTGTCGCGACAGCTAGCACCCCACGAATGTCTTCTTTCTCCGCGGATTTGACGAACCATTCGTGAGCCTTTGCGTAATCCTGTGTAACACCTTTACCTTCAGAGTACAGTAACCCTATATTAATCATACTCTCTGCATTCCCCTGTTCTGCAGCTTTAAGATACCACTCAAAGGCTTTCTTGAAATCTTGCTCAACACCCTTTCCGTTTCTATAACTTTCCGCGAGGTTCTTCTGAGCCCAATGGTATCCTTTCTCCGCAGACTTGACGAACCATTCATTAGCCTTTACGTAATCCTGTGTAACGCCTTTGCCGCTCCAGTGACACAGGGCTACTTGATTCATTGCCTTAGCATTACCTTGTTCGGCAGCTTTAAGATACCATTCAAAAGCCTTTGAATAGTCTTTAATTACCCCAACTCCGCTTTTATACATATCTCCGACTTCTTTTTGAGATGCTGAAAATCCTCTCTCTGCTGCTCTCAATGTCCATTTAAAAGCAGTCTCGTTATTTTTTTTAACGTATAACCCCCTATTAAAGAATCCTTTTACATCAGCCATTGCATCTTCTTGACCATTTTCCCCAGCCTTTAAATACCAATTAAAAGCAGTTTCAAAGTTCTGTTTAACATGCACTCCTAAGCCATGATGGTAATACCATCCAATAACTATTTGAGCGTTAGCATTATTTCTTTTAGCCGCTTTTTCAAACCATTTAAAAGCTATATCTACATCTTTAATTACTCCCCTGCCCATGAAATATAATCTTCCAATATTGAATTCGGCATCTGCGTCTCCATTAAGTGCTGCTAATTCATAATGCTTAATAGCTTCGGATAAATTGTTTGGTAACAATATTCCCGCATCATACATCTCACCAATTATATTTTGTGTTTCAGGGTCTATCGCATAATTTGTGGAGAGAAGAGTTTTTATATCAAGTCCAAAATATCCTAATACTCTAGAGGATGCTTTATACCACAACCTCCAACCGTCTCGTTTATCTAACATGAACCATTGTCCTGTGTTGTCTAATGCAGGCATACCAAAAAGTTCAAGCAATACTTTCTTGTTATTATTTTCAGTAGATAGGTAAGTTGAATCAGTAGTAGATTGTATAAAATGGCTATGTTCCGTGAGGGCATTAATAAAATGAGAAGGAGTATCAAAACGATCCTCATTTTTTACGGCCATTCCTTTTTGGATAGCCATTCTAATTTCTAAATTAATTGTGTTTTTTAATACCAGTGACTTTCTAAGGCAGTCAATTGATGATGGAGGTGTCTCTCCATACAATAAGTAGAATAAAGTTGCTGCCAGAGAATATACATCAGATTGAGGAGAGAATATTAGGTCTTTTTGAGGTTTATAAAGCTCAATAGGAGAATAACCATGGCTAACACAAGATAGTAATGTGGAAGTAGCTTCACCTTCATTGTTGAATTGCTTTGACAATCCGAAATCTATAAGAATAGGCTGGTCATCCCTCTTTCGGACAACGATATTAGCCGGCTTCACATCGAAATGGGTCATATTCTGGGAATGAATGTATTCCAAAGCCTTGCCTACCTTCTCAATATACTTTACCGCCTTATCTTCGGGTAACGCTCCATTACGTTTGACAATCTCGTTTAGATTCTCGCCCTCGATATAATCCATCACATAATAGGCAGTGTTGTTCTCTTCAAACATATCGTGAATATGAACAATGCCAGGATGATTGAGCTTGGAAATATTCTGGGCTTCTTTCAGGAAGCGATGTTTGAGCTTGCTTACAGTCTCAGCATTGTTCTGTGTGCCAAGAGTGAGGTGACTCGTATTGTCGCGACCGCAGAAATCCTTAGGAAAGAATTCCTTGATTGCCACTTTCTTGCCAAGCAATAAATTCTCCGCAAGATATGTAATTCCGAATCCACCTTGCCCCAAGACACGGAGGATACAGTATTTGCCGGATTGAAGCTCTGATCCTTCTTTAAGTTGCATGGTGAAACAGATTGTTAGAACATGAATTCAAAAATATCAAATTAATCCCTGTTGTAAGGGGTTTCAGCAGGTATATATGATGAAAGATAGGGTTTAAATGATGAACTATCTTTTCCGATATTTCACTATCACGAGATTGTCGGGAAATTTCCCCCATATAACCGGATGCTGGGCATTCTTGGAAAGCTGAATCACCCCTTGGCTTACATATTCATAAAGTTCCTTGGCGGTTATGCTCCTGTCTGCATTGGCATCGGCCTTGCCTCCAAGACCGTTCAAGAGGTAATGAGTGAAGAAGCCATTTGAGATTAGCGATGATTCTATCGAGCTTTCATTTCCTCGCGAAGAGAGGAAGAGGAGAATGTTCCCCGGATCGGGGTTGGGAGAACTCTTGCTTTGCCGGATTGCTCCGCTGTTGCATGCATCGGCAAAGATCATCTTATCCTTTGCTTTCGATTTCGCCATCACCTCAATTACTTCCGAATAAGCCAACCCATCTTTCACAGAGTGCATGTCGTAAGGACAGAAGCCACCCGGATAGCCATGACCGCTGAAATAGAACACGATCTTATCATCCTTCATCGCTCTTCCGAACTGGCTTCGAAGGCTGTTCAATATCTGAGCTTTCGTGGCATATCTCCTGGTTATTGTAATGACATTAGGTGTGCCTTTCTTATAAAACTCAGCAACCGAGATAGCATCCTTCTCCGTCTTCTCCAAATTCGGAACCTTCGGATCAGTGTAATTCCCTATACCCACGCAGACCACATAGGTTTCGGCGTGGAGGGGAGAGAATAGAAATAGAATAAAGTAGATGAATAATACTCGAATCATAAGTAGGAAAAAATAAAAAGGCGGAGAATATCCCCCTCCGCCACGGGTCGGTGCCTTAGCCTAAAAACCAGAGCACAAACATGAGGCACTCGACCAGTGTCCTCATAAATTCCGGTGAAATATTTAACCGAAGTTCCATAATTCAAGAAAATTTATGTGAATACTTATGGCCAACCTGCCTAATCTGGGCTAAGCGGTTAAGGTTGTCAAATAGAGTTTCTATTCTACTTCCCGCTATTCTTAAGAGAAAACCGCCCTCCGTTTTCTCTGGGTGATCTACAATCTAACAAAAACAAAAAGATATTTTTTTAATTGTCAGTTTGTGATAATCGGCGACAAAGATAAAGAAATAAAAAACACACGTGGCCAATTTTGTAAGATAATTGACGAAATGGTAAGTTTAGGTGACGAAAAGGAAACGTGGATATGTTTTTAGACAGTTAATATGTAATGCCCAAATCTTTAAAACAGCCTCCTTTATATGATCTAGGAATTGTATCCAAAACTTTAACCGTTTCTTCCATCGGAACGACATTAATTCCATCCCATTCAAGAGTATCTACTTTGGAATCAGTTGCCTCTGCAGCCTAAGGCTGGTTTATGATAATAACAAATGCAATTGCTATGAGTGTAAATATAACACCTAATACAGTGAATGTTATTAAAGCATTATTATTTATATGAGAGTTCTGAGTAAGTGTAGGTTCAATAACAGTTGGTGGAAGTAAGGTTGTCGAAGTCTCATAAGGAATGATTTTAGTGGATTCCTTATTATCTTCGGCGTTATCTTTCTGAGTGTGTGTTTTAGTGGTAGAGCTTAAATAGCTAATAAAAGTTGTTATTGAATTGCTTCTTTTCGTTCTACTAACATACATTGCGCTTTGTATTGCATTTTTTAATATGGGACTTGCAATAGGAGAAAGATCCAAACCGCCTTCAATTATTTTAGTAGGTTGAGGAGGTACTAATCCTGTTAGAAGATAATAGAGAGTTGCACCTAAAGAATAGACATCTGTTTGAGGTGAGAAGGTTGCAACTGACCCCCAATTATATAATTCGATTGGTGAATAGCCATGACTGACACCTTGCATAAGTGTGGAAGTGGAATCTCCATGGGAATCATATTGTTTAGATAAGCCAAAATCTATTAGAATTGGATTATTATCAACCTTGTTAACTACAATATTTGCCGGCTTCACATCAAGGTGGGTCATATTACAGCTATGGAGATAATCAAGAGCAGTTCCAACCTTAGTAATATACTCTATGGCTATATTCTCAGGCAAGGGTCCGTTTTTCTTAACAATCTCATTGAGATTATCTCCCTCGATATAATTCATGATATAGTAGGCAGTATTATTCTCTTCAAAAATATCGAAAATCTCAACAATGCCCGGGTGATTAAGTTTAGCTATATTCTTTGCTTCCTTAATGAAACGAGATTTAAGTTTGCTGACCGTGTCGGCATTGTTCTGAGTGCCGAGAGTTAGATGGCTCGTATTGTCGCGGCCGCAGAAATCCTTAGGAAAGAATTCCTTGATCGCTACCTGCTTGCCAAGCATTGTGTTCTCGGCAAGATATGTTATGCCAAATCCTCCCTGTCCCAAGACACGGATAATGCGGTATTTGCCTGATTGTAAAACTGAATTTTCTTTAAGTTGCATTACTTAAACATGATTTTAAATTACTTTTCTATATATTTGCACTTGCAATATGGGCAAGACTGAAAATTACGGAGGAGCATCTTGTAATTCTTAGCCATAAGGGAGTGTCCGCAATTAGGATTTGGACATATCCAAGCATCATCAAAAGCATCCTGCCGACGCTGACGCTCCATAGCTGTTTCTGCATTTCGCATTCCAACAAAACTAAAGATATTTCCAAGCACTCCTATTGCTGTCAGAGCATATCCAACAGGACCGAAGAAAAAGATGGTAGGCATTGCACACATTGTAAAAATACCTAATCCTGTCCTTGAAAGATTTATTTTCCTTTGCTTTTCAGCCATTTCGACATTTGTTCGATTATAATCTTCCCATACTTTGCGAAGATGCGAGATATTGTAAGCTTTGGTTTTCTCCTGGGTGCTATCCTGGCTATTCACAGTCTTAACTTGTGAGTGTGTGGGATTATCATTGTTTATTACAGCGTTTCTTGATGAAGCTGAGGGATCACCAATTAATTCCAAAAGTGTGGCAGAGAATGACTGTCCAAGTTGTAACCGACTGTTTAATCTTGCAGTGGCGCGGATTATTTCGCGACCGTCAACTTTTGTGCCAAGTTGACTTAGGTTTTCAATGGTGAATGTTCCATCAGGGTTTACAAATACCTTACAATGTTCGCGACTGACAGTTGGATCTGTAATCGGAGTTTTTTGATTCCCTTTGCGTCCTATTATTATTTCCATTATTGCTTGCTTGAATAAAGTTGTTTGAGATTCTTGAGTGCCTCTTTAGAGATTGTAAGCTCCATTATATTGGGAGAATAAAAATCAGTAAGGATAAGGCGCTGTTTTGGGATGTTGATCTGAAAGATAAAATTGATATTTACGATATACCTTTTGCCAATCCGAATGAACATCGGGTCTCCTCCGTTGAATTTAGATGAAAGTAGATTCTCTATATTTGCAAGGCTGGTGAGTAAGGTTGCTTTGGCTCCGTTAATGAATTTTACATGGCAATAGTTTGAGTCGGCTTCAAAAAAGGCGACTTTTTCCAATTTCACTTTGGCTAACTCATCACGGGTATTAAAGAAAAGATTGGTTTCCGATGCTTTCAGGTGGCTCATAAGTCAAAATGTTGACATGAGAAAATTATCTCATGAAAAGCTGTTAGAGCTGGCTAATTTTGTCTGGTGGCTATCTATCCCGACGGGTTAAAAATAAGAAAGCGTGATGCCTTACCTGTTGCTCGTTCCATCATCAGAGGCCTTCGCATTGCCCGGTTAGTGGAACGAACAACGCAGAAGCCTCACGCAGAATATGTGTAAAACACCAATGGCTAACGCTCACGCGTTGGCCATAGGTGGAATAAACATCTCCACAAGGCATCTACTGTTGCTACGATCTTGACTAACCTGAGAAAGTTGCGAAGTTTCTGATGATCAAGAAATAGCGTCGAGTAAACGCTTCCAAAATGTATGCCGACCCTTTCGCATTGCCATATTTCGGCTTCTGCGTTACGGTCTGCGATGGCAAAGTTAATTAATTATTCTGATTCGGGCAATAAGAAAAAGAATGAGTGTGGATTTTTTAACCTTTCATCCATTAGTCCTTTTCCCGAGGGTCGGCTGTGTCCTTTTGATGGTTTCATGCTATATTTCTGTTTTAATAATTGCTTAATGGAATCATTTGTTTCCGATGCAAAGTTAATATTTTGAATAGGAGAATAGAAATAACCATCTTCATAGTTGTATGAACCGGTAAAAACATTGTATAAAATCGTAAAATATTCTGCTTTTATGATGAAATTGTAAAAAATTATTTGCGAATGTGAAAATGAAGTGATTACTCATACTTTTCTATCAATCAGGCTACCTCACCATCTGGGATTATGACCATGACACGGAAAGCTATTTCCTTGACAATTAAAATGAAGAGGTTAAGGAGGGTTTCCTATGATTCCTGATGAAGAGCTACATTCATTATAATATAAGATTTACAGTTGAAAAAGAACATTGATAATATACCAACCATATAATAAAGGGTGGCCTCCCGGTCACCCTTTACCTTTTGGCCTTTATCTTAAGGCCTCGTTTATATCGTTAGCTATGAGAATTTCCTGTTTTTCGATTTTTATGCATTTCCCAATGCAAAACCGTATAAATATCTTCTTGAATTAATTGAAACCAAATAAAAGTGTAGAAAACCAATTATCGTATTAATGACTGTGTAAAGATACTATGAAAACCAAATTGTATGTTCAAGTAAATATTTTGGAAAATTAAGTAAAACGAATCGTATCTGCTGTGTTCAGTAAGTATCAGTATATCTTTCAAGAGTCCTGAGGTCTTTATCTAAGTGTCAGAATCTCTTTGATTTATTTATCAGTCGGGAGTCACGCGGAACTTCTGAGTGTATGTTCCGAGCTCAGCGCCTGCGGGAAGGTCCTCGACGGTTGGAACCACGGTGAACATGTACTGCACGTTGTCGGGGAGGACTGAGTTGTCCATCT
>CAMWXH010000102.1 GCA_947178165.1 uncultured Porphyromonadaceae bacterium
CAATTGAATATTAAAATAGATAAACAAAACAGGGCGTGAAATGGTTATAATATTGAAATTAGAACGAAACAAATCTTAATTTGAAATATTATGAAATGCCCTATTAATAAGATAAGTCAGGAATATAGACTGCCCCTTTGTGTCAACATTGGCCTTCACGTGGCCGCGATAACCCTTATTGCAACAGCCTTGCATAAAATATGCAAGATTAGCAAAGGTCTCCATGAGATTCATAAAGGGAAAGAGGAGATTGAAAAGGGGAAGAAGATGTTGTAGGAACGTCAGAAAAGGATTATGAAAAAGGTTATTTTAATTGTTGCAATGCTGCTGTCGGCGTTTGCGTTGCCTATGACAATGCTGGCACGCACGTCGGATGAAGATAAACTTGTAAAAGAGCTTTCAGGCGGACTCCCTGTATATATGGGAGGTGGCCTGACTTGGCGCACATTCGATATCGATGACAAAGGGAATATGGTTATCGGCCTTCTGTCGAATAATCTTCCTGAGGCTTCTGCCATTGACGATGCCACGCGTGAGGCATATAAGAATGCCCTTACGGGACCGGCCAGCGGTTATGTAAGTTTCAGCAAGAAATGCGGCAGGAATGTAATCATTCAGGTTTATAACACTTCTAATGAACTTTGCATCACGGAAGCCATCGCAAATGGCGGTGCGACGGAATAACCTTAAACATATTTTTGAAAAATATTTGAGACAGCCCTTTGGGGCTGTCTTTTTTGTTACATTACTATATTTTTACTAAATTTGTAATAAGGTTCTTAATTGATTTTATTCGCAGAACTTAAGATAACAACTCAGAATGTTCGCAGAACTATTTACTTATTATTGAAAGTTATAATGACAATCGAATCATTAAAAAATAAAGTTATCGGCGGCGGCGCTATCACATTTGATGAAGCATTATGGCTTGCCAACCAGCCGGATCGTGAGGCCTTATATGAAGCTTCAAGTGAAATTACCCGGCATTTCGGACGCCCTGTGTTCAATCCATGCAGCATCATTAATGCCCGCGCGGGCCGATGCTCAGAGAATTGCAAATGGTGTGCCCAATCGGGCCATTATCACACAGATTCTGATGTGCATGGAATAATCGATGCAGAAGAGGCCTTGGAAGGAGCTGCCATTGCCGAAAACCAGGGGATAAAACGTTATTCTCTTGTCACGAGCGGAAGGTCGGTAAAAGGAGGAGCGCTGAAGAAGGTATGCGACATTTATCGTGAACTCGGAGAAAAAACCGGGCTATCGCTTTGTTCCTCTCTCGGCTTGCTTGAGAAAGAGGAGTTGCAGGAGGTTTGGAATGCCGGTGTGAGACGCTATCATTGCAACTTGGAATCTGCGCCATCATATTTTCCTGAACTCTGCACCACCCATACTATAGAAGATAAAGTACGCACAATCCGGTTTGCAAAGGAGATAGGTTTTCAGATCTGTTCGGGAGGGATAATAGGCATGGGAGAGAGCCGTGAGCAACGTGTGGAATTTGCATTCACACTTCGGGATATTGAGCCGGATTCCATTCCCATTAATATCCTTTGTCCGATTCCGGGCACGCCCTTGGAGAATACGCCTCCGATTCCGGAAGATGAGATATTGCTGACGGTTGCCATCTTCCGGTTTGTGAATCCGCGTGCAGAACTTCGTTTTGCCGGAGGTCGTCAGAGGTTGAGCGTGGCAGTGCAGAAGAAAGCGATGAAGATAGGGGTGAACGGTGCTATCGTCGGCGATTTGCTCACCACAATCGGTTCAAAAGCAGATGAAGACCGCATCTTGATTAAGGAAGCCGGATATGAGATAGGGTGACTAACCCACCTTGAAAGTCTGGGTGAAGGTTCCCAATTCGGCGCCGGCAGGCAAATCTTCCACAGTAGGGACAACTGTGAAATTATACTGCATGTTGTCGGGAATCTGTGAATTGTCAGTTTGAATGAGATCAACTAACACTCCTAGTGGATGAACACCTGCAGTAAGATAACGTGTGTCGAACCGTCCTGTAAATGGTGCATACTTGGCTATTGAGGAGGCGTGATTGTCAACTGAATATTCAACTTCGCTTATCCCTTTGGTTGAGCCGCTGGGGGAGTATATGTTGACCGATTCAACTTCAAGAGGATAATCCTGAGTTGCATAAATGACACCGTTGATGACTGCTACGTTATTGAAAGTCAGTGTGACTTGGCAATCTGCCACAGACGTCGGATCAGACACATCATCGCTGCAGGATACTAAAAGACCGATAGGGATAAGAAGCAGAAGAATGAGTATAAATTTTTTCATAGCCTAAATGTTTTAATAATGAGATTATCTTAATAATCATTCCGGGTTAGACTTCCGCTAAACGAGGATTATCCAATTAATCTCAGTGTGTTTTTCAAATGTGTTTTTCAATCTATTTACATAATTTAAACATCGTAAAGTGAAAATTAGTTTACTTTAAGAATGTTAAAATATGTTGGCTTCACTTGGTCTCATTTTAGCCTTGAGCATAAAAAAGTAGGGACGCACGAGCGTGCGTCCCTACTTGTTAAATGATTTATAGTCTTAATTTTCAACAGCGGATTTTGCTTTAGCTTCCTTTCTCTTGGTCATGGCAATGTAGAACATAGAGTATATTCCCAAGAGTATAGTCATAAAGGTCTGCGTTCCCCAAGCTACAATAGAGAAAGCGGCGGCATCGGTATGGCTAACTCCATAAAGCATCAGGGCGTACATAACAGCTATATTCCAGGGGCCGAGGCCACCGTTGCTCGGTATGGCCATGCTGAATGAACCGAATACAAAAGCGACTAATCCCGGCAGGAGACCTAAGGCATAACCCGGATGTGTCAGGAGTTCCCGTGTGAAAGGGAATGCAAAGAACACGAGATATATCTTCAGGAAATAGCATACCCAGATCGCGATTGTCAGAAAGAGATATGCCCACCGGCCTTTCATGGTGAAAATTACCTTGAATCCCTGCCACATTCGTGAAATGCTCAGGTTTACACCCTTGAAGAATTTTGAGTTTCGGAATTTTATGTCGCAAAGGATAAATACACAAATGGCAACCCCAATGCCGGTCCATAATTCCCATTTCGACAGAATGCTTTCAATGTCACGCCCGAAAGAATATTGGTCGAAGAAGCGCGTCAAGGCCGGATTAGCCACCACAAGCGCCAGCCCGAGAAGCAGCACAATCATTACAAAGTCAGAACTGCGGTCGGCAATGTCAGTTCCGACAATGGTCGAGAGCTTCGCTTTTTCACGGCGTGCTACATATACGCATCTCCAGGCCTCCCCTAAATATGGAACCAAAAGATTTATGGCGTAGGCCGAGAAAATCGACACGCTTTCTGCCGCAACGGGCATTCGCGGAATCCCGGCGGCGCGTAACTGATAACCCCATCGGATTCCCCTGATAGAATAGGAGAGGAGAGTGAAGAGCATCACGAGGAAAAGCCACCAGTAATTGCAATCGTGAGAGATGATGTTCCAAATCTTATGGAAATCAAGTTTGTGCATCATCCATACAATCATTGCAACTGAAATGCTTATCGGAAGTATGATTTTCAGTACCTTGCTGATTATTTCTTTACCCTTTGAATCCATATTTGTTAATCATTATCTTTGAAGTTGTTTAAGCTGATTTCAAGTATTGTTAATAAAGAATAAGTTTAAACAACTTCATTAAAAGAAATTCAGACAACTTAGATTTTATTTTCAGAAAGCTCGTCTAAGCTTTTTACTTTATTAAACGAGCTTTCTGACAGATATGTTTTCAGAATCAAGGTTTGGCAAAGATAACCGTGATGTTATCGTCCTCTCTGATCATTCTTTTATCCCATTCAGAGCGAGGCACACACGTTTGATTCACGAAAGCTGTGACGCCATCGTTTCTCCCTTTGTAGCGTTGGATAACGTCATTGAGAAAGATTATGTCGGAATCTGTGATATATTCCTTATTGTCAATATAAATCCTCATAAAACAATAATATAAAGTTTTAAAACATTAGTATAAAGTTTATCGAAGGCAAAGATAGTGGATATATATTTATCGCACAAAAGAAATTTTTATTATATTTGTAAAATGAGGGTGTGTCATAGTGAACTGAACCCTATCGTCCCTCTGCAAATATCGTGCAATTAGACTTTACAATAAAAAAATGCCACAGGAACAGTTCAGTGTAAAAGAGAGAAATTCGGTGCGTACGTGCGAGCCGAGAAAATATAAGGTGATGTTTCATAATGATGATTTCACCACAATGGAGTTTGTAATGCAGGTTTTGAAGGAGATATTTTATAAATCTGACGTTGAAGCTTATAACATAACTATGGATGTGCATAAAAGAGGGAAGGGTATAGCCGGCATTTATGTATATGATCTGGCTGTCACCAAGCGCGACCGGGCTGTAGAAATGGCTCGAGAGGAAGGTTTCCCTCTTAAAATAACTGTTGAACCGGTCTAATAAATCCTCAAATTTTAAATTTTCGACTTCGTATTAAATTCTCGACTTAGTATTTATGGAAGAGACAGCTTATTCATTTGAATTATTCGAATTGTTAAACTCGGTCAAATCGTTTGCAGTAAAACTTCGTCATGAATATATCATGCCTGAACATCTTTTGAGGGAAGCTTTGAACTTAGGGGATATTCAGGAGGTGTTTGAAGACTTGAATATAAATTGGAAGGAATTAGCTGATGAATTGGATTACTTTTTAGAAACAGTAGAAAAAGTTCCTAAAGGTTTGGTGCCTCACTTGAGAATTTCCAGCCAATTCCAGGAAATGATGCAAGTCACCATATCAAATTTAGTTGCTTCAGAATGTGTTGAAATGAACATACCGCATATATTTGCAAGCATGTTCAGTCTCACCGATTCTACTGCAGCCTGGCTTATTGACAAATATCTTGAGGATCTTAAAGGGGAGTTTCTCAGCAGATTGATTATGGCCTATTCGCACGAAGAGGATGAAACAGACTTATACGAGTATGGTGACTCTGACCGAGAGGAGGAAGCAGGCAAAGGGGGCAGGATAGTCGGTGAAAAGACCGGTGCCGGTGAGAAATGGAAAGATTTTGTTGTTTGCCTGAATGATAATCTTGAAAACAGGAATCCGCTTATCGGCCGTGAAAAGGAACTTGATCGCACTATTCAGGTTCTCTGCAGGAAGGAGAAGAATAATCCTCTTCATATAGGAGAGCCGGGTGTGGGCAAAACGGCATTAGTTTATGGGCTTGCAAGGTTGATTAATGAAGGAATGGTTCCTGAACGTCTGAAAGATGCAAAGATCTATGGACTCGAAGTTGGTTCCCTTCTTGCAGGAACCCAGTTCAGAGGCGATTTCGAGAAGAGGCTTAAGATGATAATGGATGGAGTGACCAAGGAACCGAACGCCATAATCTATATAGATGAGATACACACCCTTGTTGGAGCCGGCGCCACGGGGGAGGGGTCAATGGATGCTTCAAATATGATGAAGCCTTATCTTGAATCAGGAAAGATCAGGTTCATTGGCTCTACAACATACGATGAGTATAAGCGTCATTTTGCAAAAAGCAAAGGGCTGGTGCGTAGATTCAGCCGAATCGATATTGAGGAGCCTACAGCTGAGGAGACAATAAATATACTTAATCAGCTTAAAGGGAATTATGAAGAGTTTCATGATGTGAAATATCAGCAGGAAGCAATTGAATATGCCGTCAGCGGAAGTGCCCGGCATATCACCGACCGTTTTCTTCCCGACAAAGCGATCGACCTTATAGATGAAGCCGGAGCCTTCCGCCAGACGCATCCTTTGGAGGGTGAAGAAAGAAATGTCATTGACAAAGGGCTGATAGCGGAGATTCTATCAAAGGTGTGTAAGGTTGATGCCGTTTCGATGAATAAGGATTCGATAACGATGCTTGACACCCTTCAAGAACGTATCTCGGCTCGCATTTATGGTCAGGATGAAGCTATCAGAATCGTGACTGAAGCGGTTCAGATGTCAAAGGCAGGCCTCACCGACGACAACAAGCCATTGGCCTCCCTTCTTTTTGTTGGACCCACGGGAGTGGGAAAAACCGAGCTTGCAAAAGCTCTGGCTGAGGAGTTAGGGATAGGGCTTGTAAGATTTGATATGAGCGAATATGCTGAGAAACACACTGTAGCAAAGCTTATAGGGTCGCCGGCAGGCTATGTGGGCTATGAGGATGGAGGCCTTCTCACAGATGCTATCCGTAAGACACCCGATTGTGTCTTGCTTCTTGATGAGATTGAGAAAGCGCACCCCGATATCTTCAATATCCTTCTTCAAGTGATGGATTATGCCAGCTTGACAGATAACCGTGGCAACCGTGCTGATTTTCGAAATGTCGTGCTTATCATGACTTCAAATGCCGGTGCGCGTTATGCCCGTCAGGCCAATGTGGGTTTTGCAAGCAATGTTTCTGCCGGCTCAGCAATGATGAAGCAGGTGAAAAAGACTTTCCAGCCGGAGTTTATCAATCGCCTTTCGGCCACGGTTATTTTTAATGACATGGATCGTAAAATGGCTTCTTTAATCCTTGATCGTAAGCTTCGCTTGCTTGAAGATAAGCTTAAGGTTAGAAATATTACTCTCCGGCTTGGTGAAGATGCACGTGACTACCTTTTATCTGAAGGTTTCTCGCGCGAATATGGTGCGCGAGAGATGGAGCGAGTCATATCATCACGATTAAAGCCTATCCTTATGCGTGAAATCCTTTTCGGTTCGCTTAAAGATGGAGGAGAGGCTGAGGTGATAGTTTCGGATAATTCACTTGTTATAAAATAATCCTCAGAGAAGATGGTATATCAGATTTACGAAGATTCTCTTGAATTTCCCGATCCTCGATGTGGCGAGCCGGACGGCCTTTTTGCAATCGGAGGAGATCTTTCGGCCGACCGGCTTCTTTTGGCTTATAGCCTCGGTATTTTCCCTTGGTTCTCGTTCCGGGACTATGATGAACCTATGTGGTATTGCCCTATGGAGAGATTCGTGATCTTTCCTGAAGAGATTCATATCTCCCATTCGATGCGAACAATGATGAATAAAGGGGAATATGAAGTCACGATGAATAAGGATTTTTCGGGCGTTATTAATGGATGCTCCGAGGGACGCATTGATGAGGAGGGGGCTTGGCTTGGAGAGAGAATGATAGAGGCATATAGCCGGCTTCATGAACTTGGCTTTGCCTCAAGCGTGGAAGTTTGGAGAGGAGCCAATCTTGCAGGGGGGCTATATGGAGTGACGATAGGGAATGCTTTCTTTGGCGAAAGCATGTTCTCTCGCGAACCGGGAGCCAGCAAGCTCGCTTTGATTGGCCTCGCGAGGATTATGCAAGAAAAGGGAGGGGCGCTCATAGACTGTCAATTCGAGACGCCTCACCTTAAATCTATGGGCGGACGGTTTATTCCGTACGATGAATATTTACGCCTCATACGCCGCCCATTCTGGTTACAAAATAGTTAACCGCCGGTTGAGACAATCAACCTGCGGTTAACAACATCTATAACATCAGCCCACGGAGTGGGTTGCCTTCTTTATTTAACCAATACTTTGGAAGCCTTTCCGTCGGCAACGCGGATATAGAGGCCGGCAGTCGGATTTGCCACCTTCACCCCCTGAAGTGTATAATAGGCATCCTCAGCTGTTGAAGCCTTTTCAATCTCTGCAACTCCCGAAGTGGCTTTTGATGCGAGATAGCTAAGGGTGTTTTCAGTAAGCTTGGTGAGATTTGCGTGGTAAGCATTGTTTGCAGTGCGAGGAGCCCATTCGCAAGCCGCCAGACCGTTTGCTATGATTGTGCCTTGGATGTCGGCTGTTGGCATGAACTCAACGATGCCGGCAACGCAATAATCCTGAACGTGACCCCAAGTTCCGAGCACTACGCAGTCATACTGGTTTTCAAATTTCTCAAGAGTGTTCTTGCCGTCTGCATTCCAAGTGTATGCGTTCAAGTCCCACATGCAGTTATGGTCTTCACGATGGATCGCACTTCCGTCTTCTGTGCCGAGCATAGGATATGCAGGGTGAGGATAGTCGGAAATCTTCTCAGAACCGGCAGCCCAAAGCTCCATCCCTTCATATATGGGGTGGGTGGTGCGGTCGTAAATCTGAGTAGGATCAGCATCTGGGATATAAGTCTGCATTGAGCCGAGATATGCATTCAGGCACCATACGTCTGTGCCTGTGCCCCCGTCGCCGTCACCGAAAATGCCGGGTGCGTAGGCAGCATCGATTCGACCTAACTCGTGAACCATCTGCGTTGCGAATTTTGAGAGATAGAGGGAGCCTCCTTCCTTAACGTAATCTGTGAGGGCTTTCTTAACATCGGGGTTATTAAATTCAGCAGGAAGCTTGTCGTAGCCCATTCCAATACCAAGACGGTCGATGTGAACCCATATTGCAGGGAGTTGGGAAGCATTGATTTTATCCAGCTGGGAAGGAGTGATGACAACACCATCAGGATATGTCTGCTCAAACCATTTGGCGGCTGCTGCTTCCTGAGCATTGTTGTTGTCAGAACTTTCATAGCCGATCAGCATGCCAATTTTGGGATTTGCGGCTGTGAGTGTTGAGGTGGCGAGCATTATCGCCGATGCGATTGTAAAGATTTTCATATCTTATAGTTTAAAAAGGTTTAACGATCGATTCGCACCGCAAATTTAAGATATGAAAAAGGGGGATGCCTTGCAAAAAAATGACAAAGCTGTGCAGATGCACGATTTTTTATAGCCGATGCAACATTAGATAGCATTGAGTGGGTTGCATTACCAAATATTATAATGCAACCCACTCCGTGGATAAGATAAATTTAATAAATGATTAAATAATTTTCTCAAGCGAGTCGGTGTTATTCTTTATCTCCTCTTCGGGAACTTGATAGTCTGCCAAGTCTCCGGTGTGATATTGATCGTAGGCGGCCATGTCGATAAGTCCGTGTCCTGAGAGATTGAAAAGGATAACGGGTGCTGTTCCCTCTTCATTGGCTTTCTTCGCCTCGCGGATTGCAGTAGCAATTGCGTGACTGCTCTCGGGAGCAGGAATGATTCCCTCTGTCTGTGCAAAGAGCTGAGCGGCGGCGAAAGTTTCGGTCTGAGGGATATCGACAGCCTCAATCAATCCTTGAGAGCGAAGCTGGCTCACCACTGCGCCGGCACCATGATAACGCAAACCTCCGGCGTGGATGTTGGCCGGTGCAAAATTATGTCCGAGGGTGTACATCGGGATAAGCGGCGTGTATCCGGCTTCATCACCGAAGTCATATTGCAGCACGCCACGGGTGAGCTTGGGGCAAGACTGAGGTTCGGCGGCAATGAATCGCGCATTGCGTTCGCCGCTGAAGTTATGGCGCAGGAAAGGGAAGGCTATTCCGGAAAAATTACTTCCTCCGCCAAAGCAACCGATCACGATGTCGGGCGCTTCGCCGGCCATCTCCATCTGTTTCTCTGCCTCCAGGCCGATCACAGTCTGATGCAAGGCCACATGGTTCAGCACTGAACCGAGTGCGTATTTACAATTCGGAGTGCTCATAGCCAATTCCACAGCCTCTGAAATGGCCGTTCCCAAGGAACCTTGATAATTTGGATGTTCTGTAATTATTTTGCGTCCGGCCTTGGTTGACATGCTCGGGGAGGCGATAACCTCAGCGCCGTATGTCTCCATAATCGAACGACGATATGGTTTCTGGTGATAGCTCACTTTCACCATATACACGGCAAGGTCAATTCCGAAGTGTTTGGTAGCCAAAGATAGAGCGGCGCCCCATTGCCCGGCTCCTGTCTCGGTGGTGATATTGGTCACTCCCTCCTTTTTGGCATAATAAGCCTGAGGAATAGCCGAGTTCAGTTTATGCGAACCGACAGGGCTGACGCTCTCATTCTTGAAATATATATGAGCTTTGGTTCCGAGAGCCTTCTCCAATCCGCGAGCGCGGACAAGAGGGGTGGGACGCCAGATGCGGTACATGTCACGAACTTCTTCAGGAATTTCAATCCATTTGTCGGTAACATTGAGTTCCTGCCGAGCGGCCTCTTGTGTGAAAAGAGGGAAGAGGTCTTCAGCCTTAAGGGGCTCTTTGGTAGCCGGATTAAGCATCGGTCTTGGCTTTTGCGGCATCTCAGCCATCACGTTATACCAAGCCATTGGTATATCCTTCTCCTGAAGAATAAATTTCTTTGATTCCATAATTATTATTTTGACTAAATAAATCTAATGCAGCGCGAAGTTAACTAAATAAATTGCATTAGCAATAAAATTTTTAAAATAATTGAAAATATTCTATAAATATTTATAAAATATAATTAAATTC
>CAMWXH010000103.1 GCA_947178165.1 uncultured Porphyromonadaceae bacterium
ACCCCTATCTAAAGTTTAGGAAACTTCTATTCTATCCGTTGAACTACAGAGGCTTGCCGTATTGAACGTGTTATAATTCAATTATTTAGCGTTGCAAAGAGGGCAAAGATATTTAAATCTCCGCCACGGTTTGCATTTTGCAACTGCAAAGTTAGCTATTTTCAGGGAAATAGCAAAATATAATTTTTGCAAAGAGAAATAAAATTTGAGGCGCGGCGGCCTTCAATACGGGTCATTTCAGCTTAAGGCGCGTTCCGGGTCGGTCCTTGGCCTTCGGGTTGAGTTCGAGGATTGTCTCGAGCCTCATGCCGAAGCGCTGGGCTATGGAGTGGATCGACTCGTCGTCGCCGATTGTGGCGGATTTGACCCCTTCGGGGGGCACATCGAGTTTCTCCACAAGATATACCTCT
Source organism: uncultured Porphyromonadaceae bacterium (assembly GCA_947178165.1). GTDB lineage: Bacteria > Bacteroidota > Bacteroidia > Bacteroidales > Muribaculaceae > Lepagella. Next base: position 411 of record CAMWXH010000103.1, read on the forward strand.
TGCCACGGTTTGATTTCCCGGTCTTTGGTCACGTCGTTGAGTGCTAAGAGTTTCTTTAGGTTCAGTCCGAATTCTTTTGCTATGGTGGCGTAGGTGTCGCCCGGGAAAGCCACTACATAGTGCAGACCGCGGCTTTTTTTCACTTTGTGTGAAGAGCGGAGCACGTTATGTATCAAATCTGCTATTTCCTCCGTGTTGCGTCCCTCCGGCGAATCATACAGGTAGAGGTTATAACGCTCGATGATGGTTATAAGCCGGCTTGCATAATTGGGGTCGGTGGCATATCCGCATCTTTTCAGGCCGTGGGCCCAGGAGGTGTAATCGGTAATGTCGAAATCGAACAGTGGGCGGTATCGCTTCCCGAGCAGGAAGCGGGAATGGTCGGCATAGCTTTCGGCCGCCGAGGAATATACACGGAAACATTCATTGGCGGCATCATCGTTGCGAAGCAGCGTATCGCCGGTCCAGGTGGAGTGGCATTTTATGCCGAAATGATTGTTCCCTTTGGTGGCCAGAGTCGAGCGTCCGGCCGCGCTTTCAAGAAGGCCTTGGGCCAGGGTGATGGAGGCCGGTATGCCGTGGGCTCTCTGTTCCGCAACTGCGATGTCGGCATAGCGGTCAATATAGTCGCGGTAATAGTCGGGGGCCGCATATAGGGGGGTGACGCCTGAGAATGCAAGTATTATGATGGTAAATATAATCAGGCGGTCGCGGAAATGTCGGTTGAAAGTAAAATTCATATCCATTTGAGATAAATAGATTTTGAGAGCAAAGATAATACAATTATATTTGATGGCAAAATTGGATTTAAGCCGGATAGCTGTGAACAAAAGCAATGTAAAATGAATTAAAACATTAATAAAATATATGTAATCTGGGGAAAGATTACGGCTAAAGATTAAACTTATGAAGGAATTGACCATCACAACTATTATAAGGGAATGCGATTTTGAGGAGCTTCCTGCCTCGGACAAGCGCCTGGTGGAGCTGGCCAAGGAGATGACACGCAATGCATATGCCCCCTATTCTCGGTTCCATGTGGGGGCGGCCATCGAGCTTGCCGACGGACGTGTGGTGACCGGGGCCAATCAGGAGAATGCGGCGTCGCCGTCGGGCACTTGTGCTGAGCGCAGTGCTTGCTTTCAGGCGGGTGCAATCGCTCCGGGAGTGCCTTTCCGTAAGATAGCGATTGCGGCATGGACTGAACTTCGCAAGCCGGAGGGCCTTGACTATGAGGAGTATTTTCAGGATTCCCCGATTTCCCCGTGCGGAGCTTGCCGACAGGCGCTCCTGGAATATGAGACACTCGGAAGGGGGCCTGTGGAGGTGATCCTGTATGGCCGCAGGCGCTGCTATATCTTCCCCTCGATAGCTTCGTTGCTCCCTTATTGCTTCACCGAGTTCTAATACTCTATATTAGACGGGGGGATATTTATAGACAGAGAGCAGGGGGATATTTATAGACAGAAGTACAGGAGGAACAGGAGTGGAAAAGGAAACTGGGGAAAAGGGAGTGAGCTGAGTTCAAAAGAATAAATGTTAAAGACTATAGGATTATGAAAAGAAAAGGATTGCTAAAGATATTGTCGTTTGCGGTGGTTATGATAGGGATGTCTGTGCTTTTCACATCGTGCGACACGGATGATTATTGGTATGACGGCCCGGGCTGGAACGATGGAAGTTTTTATGACCCCGACCTTGGCGGCTACTGGGAGCTGGTTCAGGTGAACAGCATGAATGCCGAAGGATATGAAAAGAATTATCTGTTCTTTAACGGGCGTGGCCGCGGCACATATTATTTCTGGGAGAATGGGCGACGCTATGTGGAGGATACATATTATGATTGCCAGTATTCAAATTCCGGCACATCCGATTATCAGATCAACCTCCGGTATGGCAATGGCCGCCCCACCACGATGAACTATTGGTTCACCCACGGAGGGAACACCCTTTGGCTTCAATGGCGCGACTATGGCCGGGTGAAGACATACGTGTATGACCGCATCAACCGCGCTCCCTGGTGATAGGCAAGCATTGAAATTGAGAATTAGAATTGCATATAAGATGTATAAAAATAAAGAGGAGATGTTATTCTCCTCTTTATTTATCTATAAAGGGAAATCTCTTTGGATATTATAGAATTTATACTTAATTTTGCAGACCCGGTTCCGGAGATGATGCATTAAGTGCGGCCTGCGGTTGCCGGGGAGGTAAAAAAGCTAATAAATAATATGTCATTAAAATGTGGTATAGTGGGCTTGCCTAATGTCGGGAAGTCCACGCTTTTCAATTGTCTGAGCAATGCAAAGGCTCAGAGCGCCAATTTCCCGTTCTGCACGATAGAGCCAAACGTGGGTGTGATTTCGGTGCCCGACGACAGGCTCACCAAGCTCGTGGAGATGTGCAACCCGAAATCGACTGTACCCGCCACGGTGGAGATTGTAGATATCGCCGGGCTTGTGAAGGGTGCATCTAAAGGGGAGGGACTCGGCAATAAGTTCCTTGCCAATATCCGCGAGACAGATGCCATCCTTCATGTGCTTCGTTGCTTCGACGACGACAATATCACCCACGTTGACGCCACGGTAGATCCGGTCCGTGATATGGAGGTGATCAATTATGAACTCCAGCTGAAAGACCTTGAGACGGTTGAGGCGCGTCTTGCCAAGACTGAGAAAGCTGCCAAAGCCGGAGGCGACAAGAATGCCAAGATGCAGCTTGAAGTGCTCAAAGCCTATAAGGATGCCCTGGAGAAGGGTGAGCCGGCCCGTTCGGTGAAAATAGAAGGGAAGGAGGAGGAGAAATTTGCACGTGAGCTTTTCCTTCTCACCAATAAGCCGGTGCTCTATGTCTGCAATGTTGACGATGCGTCGGCAGTTGAGGGCAATAAGTATGTGGAGGCTGTGAGGAAGGCTATTGAGAAAGAGGATGCCGACCTTCTCATTGTGGCTGCCAAGACAGAGAGCGAGATTGCAGAGCTTGACACCTATGAGGAACGTCAGGAATTTCTTGAGGAGATAGGACTGAAGGAGTCGGGCGTGAACCGTCTTATCCGCGCCGCCTATTCGCTTCTCGACCTTCAGACATATTTCACTGCCGGCCCCGACGAGGTCAGGGCTTGGACTTTCCTGCGAGGCACCAAGGCACCCCAAGCCGCCGGCATAATACATACCGATTTTGAGAAAGGCTTCATACGGGCGGAGGTGATAAAATATGATGACTACGTTTCGCTTGGTTCCGAATCCGCTGTTAAGGATGCAGGGAAGATGGGGGTTGAAGGGAAGGAATATGTGGTGCAGGATGGCGACATAATGCATTTCCGCTTCAATGTCTGATGAAACAGTCAGGAAGGAAAGTTGCGAGCGAGCTTATAACCTTTTGAATGAGGCTCCGGTAGCTTAAATTATAATAAAAGAGATGAGTCAATTACCGTTACGTGTTGTTATTCAAGGGATACGGGGGTGCTTTCACGATGCAGCCGCCAATTCCTATTTTGGCAAATCAGGAAGGGAGGTGGAGACTGTTGAGTGCGACACTTTCCACGAGCTTTTTGAACGCATGGAGGGTGATGCTTCCCTTCTGGGGATTGTAGCGATAGAGAACACAATCGCGGGTTCGCTGCTCCAGAATCACGAGTTGCTTCGCCAGAGCAACCTGCAGGTGGTGGGGGAGGAGAAGATGCGCATATCTCATGTGCTATGTGCCCTCCCGGGAGAAACGATCGGGGAGCTGACTGAGGTCAACTCCCATCCAATGGCGCTTATGCAGTGCGAGCAATACCTTCGCCGCCACCCTAACCTGAGGATGGTGGAGAAATTCGACACGGCCGGCTCGGCACGCGATATAGCGCTCGGCGGAATGAAGGGACATGCCGCCGTCTGCGGAGAATACGCCGCCGGGCTATATGGCCTTGAAATTCTGGAACGGTGCATAGAGACCAACAAACGGAACTTCACGCGTTTCCTGATAATCGCCGATGCCCTCACTGCTTCCGACCTCAAGCCCCGAGAGGAGGAACTCGACAAGGCTTCATTGGTGTTCACTCTCCCTCACACGCAGGGAGCGTTGTCGAAAGTATTGACCATCTTCTCTTTTTATGATCTGAATCTCTCCAAAATACAATCATTGCCCATAGTCGGAAGGGAATGGGAGTATCGCTTCTATGTGGATCTGACGTTTGATTCCTACGTGCGTTACCGTCAGGCCATAGATGCCGTGCGTCCTCTCCTTAACGACCTTAAAATACTTGGCGAATATGTCGAATGCAAAGACTTCAAACATTGAATCCCGGGCGATAACGCCTGCCCAAAGGGTGAGCAGAGTGGAGGAATATTATTTCTCCCGTAAGCTTCGTGAAGTGGCGGATATGAATGCCCGCGGGCTGGATGTGATTTCACTCGGGATCGGGGGTCCCGACCTTCCTCCGGCCGGGGAGGTGATAGAAACCTTATGTGCCGAGGCGCACAATCCGGCCAATCATAGCTATCAATCATATACGGGCATCCCGGAGCTCCGGAACGCGTTTGCCGGGTGGTATGAACGATATTACGGAGTCGCGCTCGATCCTTCGCGTGAAATCCTTCCGCTTATCGGCTCGAAAGAGGGGATAATGCATATAACGATGGCATTCGTCAATCCCGGCGACAGCGTGCTGGTTCCTAATCCGGGCTATCCCACATATAGCTCGGTGAGCAGGCTGGCAGGCGCCGACCTCATCACTTACGACCTCAATCCTGAAAAGGGATGGCAACCCGATTTTGAATCATTGGAGAAGCTTGATGCCGTGAAAGAGGGAAAAGTGAAATTGATGTGGATCAACTATCCGAATATGCCCACCGGTGCTCCCGCCAGCCGGGAGCTTTTTGAACGTGCTGTCGATTTCGGCCGTCGCCATGGCATAGTGATTGTGAATGATAATCCCTATTCCTTTATCCTCAAGCCGGAAGGGTCGAAGCCACTGAGCATACTGAGTGTGGAGGGAGCGCGCGAAGTCTGCATTGAAATGAACTCCCTTTCCAAGAGTCATAATATGGCGGGTTGGCGATTGGCTATGCTGGCCTCGAATCCGGAGTTTGTCGGCTGGATTCTGAGGGTGAAATCAAACATCGACTCAGGTCAGTTCCGTCCGGTGATGCTGGCGGCCGCCAAGGCCCTTTCATTAGGCGATGAGTGGTATTCTCGCCTTAATGCCGTCTATGCTCGCCGTCGGGAGGTGGCAGAGGAGATAATGAATGAGCTGGGATGCAGGTTCGACAAATCACAGCGAGGTCTTTTCCTCTGGGGACGCATTCCGGAAAATGAAAAGTCGTCGGAATCGCTTGCCGACAGATTGCTATATGATTGCAGAGTATTTGTGACCCCCGGATTTATCTTCGGGAGCGGAGGAGAAAGATATATCCGCATATCACTTTGCGCCACGGAGCATAACTTGCGCCGGGCGCTTGAGAGAATAAAAGGAAATAACGATTAAGATTGAAATAATATGTACACTAAGGAATTATTGCCGGGCCTTGACCCGAAGAAACCGCTTATTATCTGCGGTCCTTGCAGCGCAGAGACAGAGGAGCAGGTGCTCGACACCGCGCGTCAGCTTGCCTCCTACGGAGCGAAGGTGTTCCGTGCCGGCATCTGGAAGCCACGCACGAAACCCGGTGGCTTTGAAGGTGTGGGAGTTGAAGGGCTTCCGTGGCTTAAGAGGGTGAAGGAGGAGACCGGGATGTATGTGGCTACTGAGGTTGCCACCAAAGCCCACGTGGAGGCGGCTCTTGAGGGCGGCATCGATCTGCTCTGGATCGGTGCGCGCACTGCCGCTAACCCTTTCGCGATGCAGGAGATTGCCGATACGATTGCAGCAAGCGGCAAGGATGTGCCGGTGCTTGTGAAGAATCCTGTTAACCCCGACCTTGAGCTTTGGATTGGCGCAATACAGCGTATCAAGAATGCCGGGGTGAAGCGTGTTGGGGCTATCCACCGCGGTTTCTCGGCCTATGGCAAGCATCTCTACCGCAATATGCCTCAATGGCATATACCGATCGAATTAGGGCGACGCATGCCCGAAATCCCTATAATATGCGACCCGAGCCATATCGGAGGGAAGCGCGAGCTTATAGCCCCACTTTCGCAGCAGGCGTTCGATATGGGCTTTGATGGCCTCATAATCGAGAGCCATTGCAATCCTGATGAGGCCTGGAGCGATGCTTCTCAGCAGGTTACGCCGGATGTGCTTAACCTTATCATCAATTCTCTCGTTCCGCGCAATGGCGCGAAGCCGGACAGCACTGAGTCGCTCACCCTTCTTCGTCAGGAGATTGACCGTCTTGACAATGAATTGGTTGACCTTCTGGGCAAGAGGATGCGCATTTGCCGTGAGATTGGACTGTATAAAAAGGAGCATGGCATGAAGGTGGTTCAGGGCGCGCGTTACAGCGATATGATGAAGAGCCGCGAGGAGCTTGCCCGCGAGATGGAGATGAGTGATGAATTCATTCGCCGTGTTTATGCCGCCATTCATGAGGAGTCGGTGCGCCAGCAGATAGAGGTATTTAAGAAGTAATATTTGAGCTATGAGGATTCTTATATTGGGAGCCGGAAAGATGGGATCGTTCTTCTGCGACCTCCTTTCGTTTGATCACGATGTGGCGATCTATGACTATGATCCCCAAAGGCTGCGCTTCACATATAATGCGCGCCGGTTCGGTGAGCTAAACGAGGAGGTGCGTGAGTTCGCGCCTGAATTGGTGATAAATGCCGCGACGGTGAAATATACCTTGCAGGCGTTTGAGGCCGTGTTGCCTTATCTGCCACCTACGACAATACTCAGCGACATAGCATCGGTTAAGACCGGACTGCCGGAGTTTTATGAACGGGCCGGTCATCCGTTCGTATCGAGTCATCCGATGTTCGGACCCACCTTCGCCAGCCTCTCCAATCTTAGTGAGGAGAATGCCATTATAATCAAGGAGGGAGATTATATGGGTAAGATTTTCTTCCGCGACCTCTATAACCGCCTGCATCTTCATATCGAGGAATACACCTTTGAGGAACACGACACGACGATAGCTTATTCTCTCTCCATCCCCTTTGCCTCTACATTGGTTTTTGCGGGAGTGATGAAGCATCAGGATGCACCGGGAACCACTTTCAAGCGGCATATGGCCATAGCGCGCGGACTGATGAGTGAGGATGACTACCTTCTCTCGGAAATCCTCTTTAATCCCAACACCTCCGAGCAGCTGGAGAAGATTCGCACACAGCTCGCCGAACTTCGCGACATAGTGGACAACCGCGATTCCGACCGCATGAAAACCTATCTCGAAAGGGTGAGGGAGAATCTGAAATGAGGTTGCTGTCGCAGTGGCTCTTACGGGTTGTTACACTACTCTCGCAAGCCGGATAAAAATATTACGGTGTGTCAAATTTTCATATTTTGACACACCGTAATTATATTATAGATACTATGGAAGCATCGTCCACAATGTTCGGATTAGATCAGAACGGAATATTGCTTAATCAGAAAATAATTTTTGTAGGTTTATTTCCCGGGCTAAGTTTTATATAGACCCCGGAAGTTAGATTTTCGGGTGTTACTTCAACGCCTTGCAAATTATAATATTTTGCACCGCTGTTAAAGGAAACTGAATGCTCGTTATCTTCAAACGGAATACTTTCTATTGCTGAGGTCATGCTCTTTATACAGATTGCGCGTGATAGAGTCTGTGTCATGCTATTGCCGGCCGTGTCCTCTAATTTTATCCTAAGGTCGAAAAGACCATCTGTGGAGGGGATATCTATCCTCTCAAAGCTGCATTCAAAGAACGCTCCATATCCCGGCATGAAGAATTTTTCTTCGTCAACCCTTACATCCAAGGGATGGTAATCTTCAGTCTCTGACGGAGCATATTCCACTGTCACACTCGGTTGGTTATTGTAAGCGAAATAAAACCTATCGTAGTTGCTATTAATCGTGTAATCAAAATCTCCGGCTGTAAAGATTAGTGAACCATCCTGTGGGGAGGCAATTTCATGGGTAACTCTCGAATCTTTATCTCTAACAGTCAGATATGTGATAATCGGGGGCAAGAAATCTTCTCTTGTGGTATCGAACAGTATCCTGGTCTGATTAGAAGTCCCAGTCTCATTTGCATCAGGGGATTGAAAATTGATTTCGTATTTTCCAAGATTCTCACCGGGCATCATAAACTGCTGTTGGCTCCAATCATAGAAAGAGATATATTCTTCGGCCGCCAATATGCTGTCAAAAATCTCCGAACCATTATAATTGACGTTGACTACCGCAGCTCTCCTTAGATCCTCCCGAACTTCACCTCCGAATCCTCCATAAGTATAATTAAGAGAGGAATAGTAGGGCACTAAATCGGTAATCGTAGGAGAAAGTAACATAAAAGGTGAGGATGTGCCTCCAATATAATCCGAGTCTGTTACCGAATATGAAAATTCAGGATTCTGAATGATGCCCGGAAAACCATTATTATCATCCATAAAAGAATTCCACGTATAGTCGAAGAAATATGGATAAGATATCGATATCAATTTGTTATCCTGAGACGCATCAAAAACAAGTGGAGCTGTTGTAGTGCTGCAAACATATTCATCATACTCTTCATCAAGTGTATATACGGCAGGGATAAATTGAGGATTGAAATTTGTGATATCCTGAACATTCGATAGATTGACCGTCAAGCTCCTGATAGGCTCCTCTTCATATATATTGGCTTCAAAGGTTACCTTATCATCCTTACCGCCCTGTAAAGCAAGTGCACAAAGATCATCCGGACCACATTTAACAAGTGGTAAATCTTCCGTGATGTATCCCTTTGGCTCAGTGGAATAGATGATAGTGGAATCGATTGTCCCGCCTAAGATTGTAACTATTGTTTCTCCGGTTTCGAGTTCTGCCATGCAATAATAGGCCATTTTCCATTCCGGACTTGAAATATTGGTAAGGAAAAAGGGAAGGTGTTGTATTATTGAACCATCCTCTTCCTGTATGCGATAGTAACTGCCAAATAGGTCATCCCATACCCCATACTTCTCATGGAAAATCTCCCGAGTGAAAATTGTTTGTTTTACATTACCCGTTTCAATGATTTCCTTGTCAAAACTTCCCGGGATACGTTTGGTCAAAGGCGGTATGATGGTTTCTCCATTTGGTAAAAGCGGTTTAATCTCAATAACGTTAGTTGCTTCCGAGGCTCTAAATTCGAGTGTGGTATCTTCGGAAATGGAAACCTCATCTTTTGTGACATATACGCTTGCATCTTTTGAATTATCCATCGGCATAAAAAGCACACGGAATGAGTATGTTCCATCAGGGACAAACAAGGTTGCTCCGGATTCATCGACTGCTACTTCATCATAGTTTAGATAATCATTCTGGCAACCACAGAAAGCCATCATGTATTTTTCAGCATCAAAGTCGGGCAATAGAATGGAAACGCATTTCTTTACCTCTTCTGTTTTTTGGATATAAGAATATTCTTTTCCATAGACTTTATTGTCCCGACATATTTCACCGGCTTTCGTTTGTCTGACAATCGCGTGTACTGAAGAACTAAAAATGAGACAGAGCATTGCAGCTGCCATTAATGTCCTTATAAAAGTAGAATGTTTCATCTCTATAAGATTTTTGTTTTCGGTCAGATCCCGAATGACCGACTATTTATAACTGTTTGGACGGGCTCATCCTCAATAGCAGGATTCCACGCCTAAGTTAGTCCAACCTTTTCTCCCTTCAAAAGATTTATCCGCTCAAAAAGCACATATCCTTCCAGTTTAAGCATACTTATAAAATACTTAAACTGCAATCTTTTGATACTTAGAATTATAACGCTTAAATATTGAACTATGCAAAGTGATTTTAAGTATTATAT
>CAMWXH010000104.1 GCA_947178165.1 uncultured Porphyromonadaceae bacterium
ATATATTATTATCCATTTTCATTATTGCAAAAATAATAAAATAATGATAATATCACAAATCATAAAAAACTATATCATACTATGATATTCCCGATTTTCACTCCATCAATATCGGCCAAAAGGAGGATAGAAAGCGTCGGGGAAATGATCGAGAGTGTAATGTTCGGGCGTTCCGGTAATAGTGATGATGTCAAACCGATATTTAAACAGGCGGTCAAGATTCTGCAAATAGATGTTTGCTCCTCTTACGATTTTCTTAATCTTCTTTTCATCTATTGCGTCGATGGGAGAGATCATATCTCCCTTGCGTGCTTTCACTTCTACAAAAACGATGGTGCCGGGAAGCTCGGCAATTATATCAATCTCGATAGTATTCTTGATTTTCCAGTTCTGGTGACGAATCACATAACCCTGAGTGAGGAGCCATTCGGCAGCTATCTTCTCTGCCTCGGCTCCCCACTCACGATTTGATTTTCCCAGTTGCTTCTTATCCATCGTACGGAAAAAATATCCTATAATTTACATTTCGCTTAAATGAATTATAAATTATAGGAAACTTAGCTAACATATAAAGGAATCAGAATGCCTTGAAAGACATATCGAGACCTTTGACACTGTGAGTCAATGCGCCAACGGATATGAAATCCACGCCAGCTTCGCCATACTGACGAAGATTTTCAAGAGTGATGCCGCCTGAAGATTCAGTCTCCACCTTGCCGCCGACAAGGGCAACTGCCTCTTTTGTAAGTTCGGGGGTAAAATTGTCGAACATGATCCGATCCACTCCTCCGTGAGCAAGCACGCGGCGTATATCGTCAAGACTCCTCACCTCGACTTCAATCTTAAGGTCTTTCCCGCTTTCACGGCAATAATCATCTGCACGCTGAATGGCCTTCTCAATTCCACCTGCAAAATCGATATGATTATCCTTAATTAGAATCATATCAAAAAGACCTATGCGATGGTTAGTGCCACCGCCGATTTTAACAGCCTCCTTCTCAAGCATGCGCATGCCGGGAGTTGTCTTGCGAGTGTCAAGTACACGCGTATGTAGTCCCTTAAGTTCATCTTGATATTTACGCGTCATGGTGGCGACACCGCTCATGCGCTGCATGATATTGAGCATTGTGCGCTCAGCGATAAGAAGAGACCTCACAGGCCCTTCGGCAGTGAAAGCCACGTCACCTTTCTTCACCTCTTCGCCGTCGTGTATGAAAATATCCATCTTTATGGATGGATCCACCTTATGTAGCACTTTCTCTGCAATATCCACGCCGGCCAAGATGCCATCCTCTTTAATAATTAGGCGCGAACGGCCCATGGCATCTGCAGGGATGGTTGAAAGCGTGGTGTGGTCGCCATCTCCAAGGTCTTCCGCAAAAGCAAGGTCAAGCAACTGATCTATTAGTTCCTCTTTGGTTTTCATAATTATTCGTTGTAATTTTGTGCAAAGATAACAATAATTACAGAGAAATCAATATTTATGGAAATAGAACTGCTCACGGTGGGCAAGACAACTGTTAAATTCGTTTCTGACGGCATTGAGGAATACTTGAAAAGATTGAAGCATTATTTGCCTTACCGCATCACGGCAATCCCTGATATAAAGAAAAACGCCTCTCTCAGCACCGAAAGGCAGAAAGAGGCGGAAGGTGAAAATATTCTTTCCAAGCTATTGCCAAGCGACTATGTGGTTCTTCTTGATGAGCGTGGAAAGGAATATAGCTCCATGGAATTTTCCGGTTTCATCGAAAAACAGATGATTGCCGGGAGAAAGAGGGTTGTCTTCGTTGTGGGAGGCCCATACGGCTTCAGCCAGCCTGTTTATGAGCGAGCCGATAGCAAAGTTTCGCTTTCACGCATGACCTTTAATCACGAAATGGTGCGTCTCTTTTTTACAGAGCAGGTTTATCGGGCGATGACGATTCTTCGTGGCGAACCCTACCACCACGAATAGCCCTGCCTCGCGATAAATTCATTCGGAAAAGGAATGAGAATGTCACCAGACAAGCCATCACCGACACATATAGAGCCGATGTATTGATAAGCATGGCTTTGTCGTTTCTGGCAAAAGAGAGTGGATTGGAGGCTGTTTCGGGAGCCATGAAGTCATCAGTATTAAGCGCCCTTAACGAGCTTTTCCATCTGATGACGCCGTCGCGGACAAACACCACTGCCGGATTCCCTCTTGCCAGCTCTTTCAGAACCGTGTCTTCAGAGGTATAGATCGGATATTCCGGCATAGAGAGGTCGTCCCAAGTGTCGATGTCATCGCGAGTGGCGGCAACGGCTCCAATCATCTCGATATTGTGAGATTTTGCCCATTCATACAGCGAATTTATTTTCCAGGTTGCTGCAATTGAAACTTTCTCAAGCTGGGGCATGACGAGTATGAGTTGATCCCCTTCCGGAGTCAGCACATCTTCCGTTACATCTTCCTCTGCTTCATAGTCCCATAGCCGAAAGCTCTTCTCATTGCGCAGGGAAACCCTTGAGTCAATGCTTTGTTCAGAAACAGGAACTCGGTCGATAAACACCCAGCCCTCTGCTTCATCGGGAAGCTCGTCTGCTTCGGTGTATTCCCTCCTTATGCCATCCTTCTCATATATGAATTTATACTCGGGTTCCTCCTCCGGGGTCTCGTCTGTCAGAAGCGATCCAACAGGATAAGGCCTGAAATCGAGCAGGGGCTGATAAAAATAGCCTGCTCCTTCAACAGCCACACAGAAAACGGAAGTGACTATAAGTCCGATCCATTGGATTGCAGGATTGATGAGCCAGCCTGCGTGGCGGTTAAAAAATGAAAGCCACAACACGGCAATCATAAGAATGACATTCTTCCAGAAGGTTGCCCAGTTGGAGATGATGAGTGCATCGCCGAAACATCCGCAATCCGGCACCGGGTCATAAAGAGCAATCCAAAATGTGAGAGGAAGCATGAAGCACATTATTGCGGTGGCCGCCCAGGCAGATGTGCGTCGGAAAGAACCGAAGCAGAGCATTACCCCCACAATAAACTCAACGGCACACAACGCAAAAGCCCCGACTTTGACCAGGCTGGGCCATATTTCAAGTCCCATCACTGCAAGATAATCCTGTATCTTGTAAAGTGTGCCCCATGGATCAACCGCTTTTGTGAATCCAGAAAAAATGAAGACACCGCCAGTCAGCTCCCTTACAAACCATGTGAGGATTCTTATGGGGAGCGAATCAGGGCAAAGGCCCAAAATGCGTTTAGAAGCGGAGCTTGATGAGTGCAAAGAGGGCATAATTAATCATATCCATATAGTTGGCATCAATTCCCTCGCTGATAAGGGTCTTGCCGTTGTGGTCTTCAATTTCTTTTGTGCGGAGGAGTTTCTGAAGTATTATGTCGGTAAAGCTGCTCACCCTCATCAGTCGCCAGGCTTCGTCATAATCATGATTCTTGTTGGCCATAAGCCGGGTGGCGCAATCAAGTTGCCTGTCATAGAGTTCCAGGGCTTTCTCTGTTGAAAGAGGCTCTCCCGGACCAAGCTCAAGCTGGATGAGAGCTATGACGCAATAATTCACAATCCCGATGAATTCAGGCTCTATCCCCTCATTTACAGAAGCGTTCTCAATACCTTTCTCTTCCAAAGAGCGGATTCGGCGCGCTTTGATATAAATCTGGTCGGTCAGGCTTGAGGGTCGCATGATTCGCCATGAGGTGCCGTAATCTTTCAGCTTTTTCTCAAATATATTGCGGCAAGTTGCTTTCACCTCAGCGAACTCGGCGGCAGTGTTGCGTTTATTATCCATAATCTATATTTTTTTGCAAATTTACAATTATTTCGGGATTTTTCATTACTTTTACCTTTTCAAAGGAGGAATACTTTTCCTCCGTATTCTTTTTTAAACTGAAAAGATGAAAGAAATAAGAATGATTGCGGAGTGGGAGAGTTGCAAGTGCGTGTTCCTTGCTCTTCCTGCTCCTCACACCGATTGGAATTATATTCTCGAAGAGGCACAGGAACAATATCGGCGTTTGGTTGGTGCATTGACAGGCGCCGGAATCAATTGCGTGGTGCTGACTCCAAGTAAAGAATATGGAAGTGAACTCCTTAAGGATTGTGACCAGGATAAGATGACCTTGATTGAGTGCAAGTATAATGATACGTGGACTCGTGATTATGGGCCTATCTCCGTGGAGAGAGGGGAGAGGCTGCGTGCCCTCGACTTTGGATTCAATGGATGGGGACTGAAATTCGCCGCAGACAGGGATAATCTTGTGAACCTGCATCTGAAAGAGAAATTCATAATCTTGCCCGATGCCTACCGTAATGAAAGGGATTTTATCCTTGAAGGCGGCTCTGTTGAGAGCGATGGCGCAGGCACAATCCTTACCACTTCGGAATGTCTGCAATCGCCCAACCGCAACGGAGGGAAAAGCAAAGGGGAATTGAATGAGATTCTTGCATCGAGGCTGGGGGCAGACCATGTTTTGTGGCTTGATTACGGGAATCTGGCAGGCGATGACACCGATTCGCATATCGACACCCTATGCAGGATAGCACCCGGAAATTGCATACTGTTCACCGGATGCAGAAATATGGATGATGAGCATTTTGAAGATCTTTTAAAGATGCGTGCCCAGCTCACTCTTTTCCGCACTCCGGAGGGAGAGCCGTATAATCTGATCGAGTTGCCTTTCCCGGATGCTATATATGATGAAGAAGGGGAGAGGCTTCCCGCAACATACGCTAACTATCTTGTAACGCCAACCCATATCTTCATGCCGACCTATGGGCAGTCAGCAAACGATGAACTTGCATGCAGGATGGTTAAAGTGGCATTCCCTGAACATGAGGTTATAGGTGTTGATTGCACCACATTAATAAAGCAACACGGCTCTTTGCACTGCGCCACAATGCAGATTCCTGCCGGAATATTTAATGAAGCAATGTTCGATTAAAAAGAAAATAAAGCATGTCAAGAAATATAAAAATTGGAATAGTTCAGCATTCCTTTAATGAGGATATTGATTTTAACAGGGCCCGTAACCTGACGGCCATAGAAAATTTGGCTGCGGAGGGCGCCGAACTCATCGTATTGTCGGAATTGCATGATTCCCTCTATTTCTGTCAGACAGAAGATGTGGAGAACTTCAATTATGCTCAGGAACTTCCCGGGGATTACACGGAGTTTTACGGAGATGCGGCGGCGGCCAACAATGTAGTGCTTGTGACAAGCACGTTTGAACGCCGTGCCCCCGGATTATATCATAACACGGCAGTGGTGTTCGATAAGGATGGGAGTGTGGCCGGAAAGTATCGCAAGATGCATATTCCCGATGATCCGGGCTTTTATGAAAAGTTTTATTTCACCCCTGGAGACATCGGTTTCGAGCCGATCGAGACTTCCCTTGGAAAGATTGGAGTGCTTGTCTGCTGGGATCAATGGTATCCGGAAGCCGCTCGGCTAATGGCCATGAAGGGCGCTGAGTTATTGGTTTATCCTACAGCGATTGGATGGAATCCTGATGATGATGACGAGGAAAAGGCCCGTCAGCGTGAGGCGTGGATAACTATTCAGCGTGGGCATGCCGTGGCAAACGGATTGCCGGTTGTGAGTGTGAACAGGTGCGGATTTGAGGAAGATCCGTCGGGACAAACGTCCGGGATTGATTTCTGGGGAAGCAGTTTTGTGGCCGGCCCACAGGGGGAGATTTTATTCATGGCTTCGGAAAACTCACCTGTTGAGAAAATGGTCAGCATTGACCGTGAAAGGACAGAGAATGTTCGCCAATGGTGGCCTTTCTTCCGCGACAGGAGAATAGACTGCTATGACAATCTCACAAAAAGATTCCTGATATGATGCGACAGTTGCTTCGGCCATTCTATTGAATGGCTGTCAGAATGTGAGTGTCAGAATTGGCTCATTCATTTCTCAAATATCTTTTAACAAAAATTAACAAATCGGGGGGGTAATTTTGAACTTTTTATTAAATTTGCACATTCTTTTCAAAATTAACTCTCATGAAAAAATTTTTAATTATTTTCATATCGGCTTGTCTGATAGTCGGTATGCCTTCATGCAAAAGAGCATTGAAGAAAGCGTTGAATGAGATAAGCAATTCTGCGGAGCTTGACGGCAGTAAGGATATCTCAGATATTAATACCCTGAATGAGGTAAAGGAAACCTTACTATCCAAATGTGATAACAAAGCGATGGCCGTTTATGAGGTTTATCTCCATGAGGACGAGGAATGCACGGGAAAAGGCCAAACGTACACTGTGAGTCTGGTTAATTCCGACAAGACACAGGGATATGCCCAAACATTCTTTTTCAATGGGGAGGTGGGCGAATTGAGAGATAGCAGGTTGCTTTCAAACGTTACCCCTTTGGATCTGAATGCTCTCGACATGAATCTTATTGTCAAAGGCATTGAAGATGCCAAATCTCAAATACCTGAAGGCTATACTTTCAAAACAGTAAGAAGGATAGATATAGAAGACGGTGTGAGTCAAATAACAATGGCTTTAACCAAAGATGGAGAGGAAACCGTCACAAATGCCGGCCAGACTTCAGAAGTCTATTATGACGCGAAGTTTGATATCGATAATGCTACCGGCAAGGCCACAGATAAAAACTGAAAGGAACTGTAACTTCACCGACAGGAGTCCATGGATGTTTCCATAGGCTCCTGTCTGACTCTCTGAAAAGTAACAATACCCTGGAATTTAGTTCATTTACGAAAAAACAAAACAGTATCAATATGGAATTTTTTGATTATTTTACCCGACTATGGGGTATGGATCCGACGCAGTTGCCGGTATATGCGAGGATCCTGACCTTTTTTGTTCCGATTGTTATAGTCATTTATGTGGTATGCCTGATAGTGCGCTCTATAAGAAAAACAGCTAATGCGATTCATCATCTCAGACAAGGTATCCGGACCCAAGGGGACGCGTCATTAACAGCCGATCAGGTACGCGCCATAGCGGTAGGAGCGCTTTATGCCTATCAACAGGGAGGATATACTGATGCGATGTATCCTGATATAGAGAAATCAAGGCTTAATACCATGCTTTCAGACTGGTGGGGAATTGATAGCCGTGAATCGGCCATCGCTACTCTGAAATATCTGTGTAGCTCTCCTTCGCAACATATTCTTCCTTTTGTCGTTGAGGCATATAGGACATCAGACAAAAAGCATGTATCCAACATGATAAAGGACTATGTCAGTCAGTATGATGATGCGAAGGAAGCGTATCAGGATATTATGGATAGAGTCACTACACAGTCTGATAATCTTAAAAGTCAGGTTAAGGAGCTTATAGGTGACGGCATAATATCGTCTGACGAGGATGTGAAGCGGCTCGGTGTAATCGGCTGGGATGCAGGGCGATTGAATTTAGTGGCAAGAGCATCGTATCAGAAAGGCTACATATCGGAGGAAGAATGCCTTGAATGTGTCAACCATGCTTATGCAATGGCAAAGGCCGCCGGATTTAACTCTTGGAAAGATTTTGCAAACAGCTATATGCTTGGACGTACGTTATGGAATGGTGATTGCAATATGACAGGGCTTGCCCAGGATTTGCTTAATAAGCCCGAATCGCCTTGGGTCCGGCATAGGTGGGAAGGCAAATAAACATATAAATCAAAGGGAAAGGCACTAATGGAAATTTATAATTTATGAAAGAGCGAGATTTCATCATATCGCTCTTTCATAAATTGTCTTTGCACTATTGAATAGTCGGTGTTATTCCCCTCAATTGATTTTGAGTTTGTTTTTGTTTTCCGCGTTCTCGAACTTTCCATCGGGAGAAAGTCATTAGTAAGATATTATATTGATGAACATTGGCTTCTCTTTGATTTTTTCTGTAAAAAGATAGGGAACTATAAGTATAAAATACCTTCCTTGAAGGATACATATCCCGGAATAATAGACTCTCTGAGAGAGTTCCTCGTTGAGCATCTTTGGCTGTCGGACAGTCAGGTTAAATATAACTTTTCACTTATAGAAAAAATCCCGTACGAGGAGGCTATGAATGTTTATGGTTCTCCCAAGTCAAGAAAGTTCCAAGACCTGGAGGATAACTGCAAGTTACAGAATTTAACATGGGTCCTGGATAAAGAAGGCTCATGTCTGAACGCGGAATATAAGTTATATGACAGAAGATGGAATTTAATGGCCTATTCTATTGTTGAGGTAGAGGATGAAGGAAAATAGCCGACAAGAATGTAGGGAGGATAAAAATTGTCCGAATCCCGATAATCAGCTCGATAGGGTGACAGCAATACTGAGAGACAAAGACAATAATACATAAACCTCTTTCCTGTTCGATGAATGCGATGCCGAAAATTCTTCAAATCTCACTAATATTCATAAACCATACAATATAATGGCAAAAGGAAAAAATTTGAAAGAAGGCCAGATATATGCTATTCCATTATCCAATGGAACATATACAATAACCCAATTGATAAGCCATCATATAATTGTGCCATCAAAGCACAAATCAGAGAACACTTTTGCATTTTTCAATATTGTATTTCAAACATTATCTGATTTGGAAGCTCAGCTGGATAATATTGACTTATCTACACCGGTTTCAATCCTTACAGCAAATTCATCACCTAAAGTATATAATTGGATATTAATAGGTGAAAAGAATATAAACATAGTAAACGATTATAAGCACAATATTAGTTCATTAGGACTTTTTAATAATAGATCTACGGACCCATCATTATTCTTAGAACCATATTTTGGTCTTTTCCCTTGGGATGGATATGCTATTGATACTTGGATTGAAGACAGGTATCTTTTGCCTAATTCTGAAATTCGAAAAGATATAAAATATATCAAGGATTTTACATTGGTTGAATTAACAAAACTTTTACCGGCTGATAGTCCAAAACTACGTCAATTAATGAATATAAATAAGGCAAAATCCTAAAGTTGATGATTTATGGTGTGGCATTATGAAAGTCATATTAGGATGGTGGTAGGGATTGACGTACACGTGACGACGACACCCCCGTTCAACCCGCTCCATCCCTACATCGGGATGATTTTCGGGATTGTCGGCTATAAGTGTCAGTGTATAGTCGACCAAATCCCGGTAAGTTTTCAGTTTGCATGCAAGTAATATTAAATCATGTAAATAATTATAAACAATATGAGGCAGGAAGTTGTAGAATTGTCAAAATTAGGACAAATGCCCAATGAGTCAATTGATGATACAGAAACAATTACAGAAACAGTAAAAGCTTATGATGTATTATTATCAAAGATAACAGAACCAATTTCCTATGAAGAAGGTCTTTTGTTAATTAGTTTATTTCCGAAGAGTTCATTTTATGATATGCAATGGGATCTTTTAGTTTTGGTAGAATCGTTGATAAAAACGACTTCGATAAAAGAATATTTAACTTTAGTAGATAAATGTCCCAGTGAAGAATGGAAAGAATTATTAAAGCAACGATTTTATAATTGGTTGAAGTTAAAACGATAATTATACATGAACGAAAGATTCACATTTTGACACACCCTCTCCCAACATCTTCTTTTGTAAGCTGGTATATGAAGCCTTCAGGGAGCCGATCAATATTTCGTTTTACTGCTTGATTAAGCGCTCGTGTTTCAACTGACCGTTTGAATCAGCGAAATACTGGCCTTATCTTTGAAATATACAACTTTTAAGTTGTATATTTCAAAGATAATTCGTATATTCGCAAAAACTTTAATTATGATCTTCGATAAAATAACGGAAAACGAGAATCTTTGGGCGGTAAGATATGACAACTGTCTGGATAATGTTCTTGACACCGTTCTTGATCAATGGAATAATGTTGCTTGGCTTAGAACATTCTTCAAGCATAATATTGCTGATCTGGCATCTTATTTTAAGATAACAGATGTCAATGAAGCAATTTATGATACAATAGAAGACAGCGAGCGTCTCCAATGTCTGATAATGGACATATCCCCGGACGCAGATCTTGACGAAATATTCCGACCTTTAGAAAATAACCGAACCTCGGAAATGCTTCTTGGTAAGGAAAATGCAAGACTCCGTAATACACCACGCCACGCTTCTTGGCTTAGGATATACGCAATAAAACTTGAACCCGGAATATATGTCATTACAGGAGGTGCGATTAAGCTAACTCGAACTATGCAGGAGAGAGAACATACGTTAGTCGAATTGGCGCGCATGGAAAAAGTGAGAAATTTTATGCTTGAGAATGATATAGCCGACATGGACTCCTTTAAAGACTAT
>CAMWXH010000105.1 GCA_947178165.1 uncultured Porphyromonadaceae bacterium
TGTTGAGGTCGGAGAAGATCGAAACTTTGCTGAAGCGCGCCACGCCGGTGATGAATGCAAGCTCGATATAGCGATCCTGGGTCTTGAGAGTTGAATAGAAGGATTTCAAGGTAGCACGGTAACATTCCGCAAGTTCCGGACGATCAATGGTGTTAAGCAACGGCTTGTCGTATTCATCTATAAGTATGACTACTTTCTTACCGGTTTGCTCATAAGCTTTACGTATTATGTAGGCAAATCTTTCCTCAACATCCCGTTCCTTTCTTTCGTCACCATATTTCTCTTCCCAGTATTCAAGGTGGGCGTTAAGCTGCTTTATTAGGGAGGTCTGATCCTTATAGTTCCGATTGTTCAAATCAAGATGAAAAACAGGATGGGGATCCCAATCGTTAGTAAGACCCTCAAGATCCAGCCCCTTGAACAAATCTCTTCTTCCCACATAGTATGCTTCCAAGGTAGAAAGGAAAAGGCTCTTACCGAAACGACGAGGGCGGGAGAGAAAATAAAATTTCCCTCCTTTGAGAGCTTGTATGAATGAGGTTTTATCCACATAGACATATCCCCCTTCTATTATCTCGCTAAACGTTTGAATCCCTATCGGATATTTTATTTCTGCTCTTTCCTGGCTCATTTATACCTCCCTTTGCTCATTAACGTATAAGTTATCGCAAAGATAGCATTTTATGCGGTTTATTGCAACACCCTGAACTTTTTCTATCCCGTGACGTTATAATAGATGAAAAGTAAATCGTTTCATGATGTTAGGTTAGTTTAGTAAAGTATTATGGAAAACATTCGAATGCGGTGAGTCGTGACGACCCACCGCATTCGGCGTTATTATCTACAAGATTTTAATATAGAATTGAGCATCGAGCTTCAATCCCATTTACGGAAACGGTAAACTCCCGCTTCGGCTGAACCTACGAACTGTTAGTGCCATGTACGGTCTATGCGCTACTATTGGACGCCACGATAAGAGTCAGGATACAAGTAATTAGTCCGCGCAAAAAATCAAAGCTGGTATAGAAAAAGGTAGAATCAGACACATAGCACGTGATTTGTATTTCCAAAACACAGAATGTATTCTAATTAAAATTTTAAGCATATTATCTTTTTTTGGAATATTCCAATAAAATTTTGTCAACGTAAGTCTATATTTGCGAAAATTATGTTGGAAGATTCAAGATAAAACGTGTTTTATGATCGCATGTAAATGATAAGCGTAATATTTATAACGAGAAATCGTTTATATAATAGAAATCACACGCAACGAATTTACAAAGACAACACACAAATTAAATAGATCTTAGAGAATCTAACATTTTTATTCAAGAAATCTCATATTCATTTCCTTAGAAAATTCATAATTACAACTATAACACATAATAGTATGAACAAAACTTTACTTACACTAAGCCTGGCAGTTACCGGCATCTCTAGCGCCTTTGCTTACTGGCTTCCTAATCCTGAGATTGTATCGGTGGTTAAAGAAGATGGAAAAGTTTCCCTGGAATGGACCTACGATCAATCCATAGAGAAATGCAATGAATTTCAAGTGGTGGTTTTCAAAAAACATATAGCCACGGAAGATGAGAATTTCGTGCTTGCTAAAACAGATTTCAGCAACATCGAATCCAAGGGAACCCTTGATAAATCTGAAGAACGGGGAGCAATATGGGACTTTGTACAGGATTGTCCCGGATGGTGGGTAAAAATGCCAAAATATATGAACAATGCCCTGGGGATTGATGCTTTTATGTATTTTGCAGGATCAGATAATTCCGATATTTTCGGAGGAGCATATCTCGTCTCTCCAGACTATGATCTTTCAGCTCTATCTGACCCCACATTTAAAGTAAAGGCACAGATAGCCAACGAGGCTGTCAGCGTTTCAGGAGGATTTGCAATATGGGCATGGAACACAAACTGGATGGATCCTAAGAATATAGACTATAAGCCTGTTTATGGTCTCGATTTCCATTATGATGACTTGAGTTTTTATAATTGGAAAGATATTTCTGAAACCTGCACCTTTCCTCTCGAAGAAGATTTTGAAGATCCGGACGATAAGGATGAAGTGCGTGCAATTCAACATGATCGCACGCGTGTAATGTTCTACGGTGTAGGCTACTCCACATACTGGTTAAACGGCTTCGAAGTTTCAGTTGACCTTAAAAAAGGTGAAAGTGTTGATTACGGTGCCGAAGCTTATTTTGTGGAAGGCAATACAATCACCATAGATACTTCCAGCGATACTCCGGATGATTATGTTTATGCCTATGAAGTGCGTGCAATCTATAGCCAATATGACGATTACCGCGAAATAACCACTATCCGCGCCACCAACTATCCTTACAATACTCCGAAATATGTTCTGGGAGCTCAATCAGGCATCGCGGACTCTAACGTCATCGATAACGATGTCAACTTGAAGGTTGTCAATGGCACAATCGTTGTTGAGGGTGCCATGAACGAGACCGTGAAGGTTTTCAACACTGCCGGCGTATGCGTATATGAGGGATCTGAAACAGAATCAATTAAAGTTGATCAAGGAATTTATATCGTGAAGGTCGGTACACATACATTCAAAATTGCTTTATAATTTTTTCACTACTTGTTTGTCGGGGAAGTGATAACTTCCCCGACAAACCTTTCATTCCTCTATAAATATGAAATTATCCTTACTTAACCTATTGGCATTGGCCACAGCCGTTTACGCGAATCCTCTTTGGGCCGTTGCAGCAGATTATACTTTGCCTTTTGAGTTTTCAGCTTCTCAATCGACCTTTGAAGAATGCAAAGTAATTGATGACAACAATGATGGAAACGGTGATGGCAACACATGGAAATTTTATTCAAGCACTGGCAGTCCCAGTTCTTTTAGATATAGTTACCATTCATCCAATCAAGGTAACGATTGGCTTATGTTGCCAATAGTCAATTTTGAATCCACCACAACGGTCACTATATCTTTTGATGTAAAGAGTGGAGCCGGTGATGAAGCTTTTGATGTGTTCTTAGGACATGGACAAACAATATCAGATATGACTGTGCCTGTTGTCAGCAAGACTAAATATTCACACGACAGCACATTTGAAACCATCGAGACTACTGTGAATGTTCCAGGTGACAGCGACAATTCATGGTGCTTAGGCTTCCATGCCATAAGTGACGCTGATCAATATTGGCTTGACATTACAAACATCCGCATCGAAAAAGCTACGGGTGAAGTGACTGTTATCCCAGGATTACCTGTGATAAAAAACAGCTCTATGAATTATCTGGCCTACACTGCCACAGTAGAAATGCCCTCTCAGAGCATCACCGGAGAGCCACTTACAGGTAATATGACCCTGAATGTATTTATAGACGACAATATAACTGAGACATTTTCCGATCTGTCACCCGGTGCAACTAAAGAGATATCTCTTACTCTCGAAGAGGGTTCACACTCCATCGGATATCAGGCTGTATTAAATGAGGGAGTCGGAAGCCTGGCAACCGAGTCGGTTGTAGCAGAGAAAAAGATAATTATACCCAGCAAACCGATAGTTTCCAATGGCATAGTAACCGGTTTGGTTTACACGGCTTCCGTCATAATGCCATCAATTGACACTGAAAATAACCCTATCGAAGGCACTATGAGTCTGAAAATTTCGGAAAATGGAACCGTAATCCACACCACCACCAATCTTGATGCGGGAGAAACGACCCAAGTGGAAATACCTCTAAGTATTGGCACTCACATCTTGTCGTTCACAGCGGTACTTGATAATATGAGCAGTGAGTCTGTAGAAGAAAATGTTACTGTTGAAGAACCCGTATATGATCTTCCCTTCACGTTCAACACCACATCCGATTCCTTCAAAGAGTGTGTAGTTATTGATGCCAATGGCGACGGGGCAACCTTTGGAGAGGAAGGGAAATGGACGTTCTCCGATAATGCCTTCTGCTATACCTACAACTCCAGTAATGTTGCTGACGACTGGATTATATTACCCTTAGTGAATTTTGCGGAAAATAAGAAAGTGAAGGTATCAATGAACGTGAAGACAGGTAAATTTCCTGAAGGGTTTGAACTATGGTTAGGCTCTGCAAGAACGGCGAACGGAATGACCGATCTGATAACTTCCTATAAACCTTACCAGACCGACGGGGAATACCGACTTGTTGAAATATCTTTTGATGTTCCTGAAACAGGAAATAAGAAATGGGCCTTAGGCATTCACGCTATAAGTGAACCTGACCAATTTAAACTATACATTAAAGATATATCTATATCCGCAGTTGGAGAAGACAGTGCGATTCCACAACCTCCTGTCATCACAAATGAGAATCTTGAAAATGGTGAATATACTGCAACTGTAAAAATGCCCACACTTTCCGTTACAGGAGAAGACCTTGGCTCAGAAATGACCTTAAAAGTCCTTGTTGACGAAGAACTGGTCCTTACCAAGGAAAATCTTTCTCCTGGTGATGAGGCTGATATCAATCTAACTATTACAGAAGGAACTCACTCTATTTCTTTTATCGCCGTTATAGATAATAATGAGAGCGAAACAGTTACCGTAACCGTCACTGTAAAAGGAGAAGAAATTACCACAGGTAACCTTCCTTATATATTTAATATAACTCAGGATAGCTTCGATTCATGTATTGTGATCGATGTGGATAACGACGGGGAAACAAGGAATGATCAAACATTTGGAATGTGGTCGTACGCCTATCTTGGTCAAGAAAATGGTGGTGCATTGAAATATACATACAGTTCTACCGGAAATCCTGCTGATGATTGGATCATACTTCCAATGGTTGATTTCGGTGAATCGAAGGGTGTAACGGTTTCATTTGATGTAATGACAGAATATGATGAAGAAAACTTTGAAGTTTTCTTGGGCAGAGAAAGATCTGCAGAAGCAATGACCCTCCCTGTGATTGAATGTAAAAACTATTCTCACAAAGGCTCCTTTGAATCGATGTCAAAGCTGGTTGTTCTTCCAGAGGAAGCCACTTCAGGGGTAAATGAATGGTGCATAGGAATTCATGCCTCAAGTCCGGCTGACAAATTTCTTTTCTATATCGCCAACATTGAAATTAAAAGTTCTGTGACCACAGGAATCAACGAGTTTAATGAAAATGATGATAGGGACTGCGAATACTACAATCTTCAGGGACATCGCATTAATTCCCCTTCACAAGGTGAAATAGTAATTGTACGCAAAGGCAACAAAAGCTACAAGAAAATAGTACGCTAAAAATATCTACCAATATAGAAATTCCGGTGAGTCAGTTGACTCACCGGAATTTTTTTCATTAACATTTTTCAATATCACGTCTCTCTCGGTTGCCTCTGCTGTTCATGCAGCATCTTCCGAAGGTTGGAAAGATATGATTGTGTTATTCCAAGATATGAGGCAATATCTTTTGAGGAGACAATGCTCAAAAGGTTTGGCCGGTTGGGGTCGAAGCCGTTCTCATCAAGTTTCATTTGCCTTTTCAGCATATTCTGGTAGTTAGATATCACATCCGACTCACTTAGCATCTGTGCCTTAAGTTCGAGAGCACACAATTGCCCCACAGCAATTCCGAACATCCAGCGTGCAAATTCGTGCGACTCATTCATCAAGGCGTCAAATTCGCTCTTCGACACTTTCACCATATTGCAATTTGTTATGGCCTGGAAGCCGCAGAAAGCAGCCTTACCTATGACGAAGCTAATAGGCGACATAGTTATGGTGCCAGGACCCGAAAAGCCAAGCACACACTCTTTCTTGCCGTCAAAATATACAGCCTTGGTTACTCCCGTGGCTGTAATCCATACCGACTTGTCAATAGTTCCAGGCTCAATGATATATGCTTTGGCAGGAACCTGCATAGGCTCTCCCCTCGACAGGAATGCATCAAGAATATCCTCAGAGAGGTCGAACCCACCTTCCGATCGTATTGAACTTTTTAAGAAATTAAGGTCAAACATTTTTGCCTATCTTTAGTGAAGTAGTCTTGTCGCGCAAAGATAACACTTCGCATTTAATATAACAAATAATAAGCCAACCTTTCTCTCAGCAACAGAAAACGGGCACACCCTCCAGCGGATGCGCCCATTTGTTTATAATTTATGAAAGTTCTGATAAATGCTTGCTTACGGAAGCTTGGAATACTCCTCATCGGTCACCGGCTCAAGCCATACGTTCTCGCTCTCCTCTCCGGGAACTGCAAATGCAAGGTGTGCAAACCATGAATCCTTGGCCGCTCCATGCCAATGCTTCACGTTGGCCGGGATGTTGATGACTGTCCCGGGGAGAATCTCAACAGGCTCCTTCCCTTCTTCCTGATACCATCCGCGGCCGGCAACGCCTACCAGCATCTGGCCGCCACCTTTCTCAGCCTTATGTATGTGCCAGTTATTGCGGCAGCCTGGCTCGAAAGTGACATTGGCAAAGGGGATCTGCTCAGTCGCCACCTGAGCCAAATAGCTGTTGCCTATAAAATATTTGGCGTATGCCGTGTTAGGCTCGCCAATCGGGAAGATCATCGAACGCGCAAACTCTGCCTTGGCATCATCCCCCTTGATATCGTCATTCCATACATCTTTTGCAAGACGGAACGCCCCCCGGGCTTTAGGCCAGCCGGCATAGAAAGCTATGTGGGTGAGAATCTCGGCAATCTCTGTGCGAGTGATCCCATTCTTCTTAGCCTCCTGAAGATGATACACAAGAGATGTATCGGTGATACCCATGGAGATTAACGAGGTGATTGTGACCAGACTGCGGTCGCGCAACGAAAGGAGGTCGTTACGGCTCCACACCTCCCCGAAAAGTATGTCGTCGTTTAGACGGGCAAATTCGGGAGCGAAGTCACCGAGCTGCTGACGGCCTGCTGTCTGAACTATTTTCTGTTGTGCCATAATTGGTGTTAATGTAATTACGCTTAAAATGAATGTGATTATTACGCGAGTCATTCCGAGTTAGTTAGAATTATGTTATTATGTTGCTTTACTTTAAGGAATCGAGCACTGTCTGTGCAATCTGTCCGGGAGTAAGTCCGCATTTCTTCTGCAATGCAGAATAGTCATACCTGTTAAGGAATTCCTTCGGCAAGCCGAGATTTATAACCTTTACAGGCGCCTCACCAAGATAGGAAGCCACTTTCTGACCATAACCGCCATCGATTATGCCATCTTCAGCTGTCACGACTGTCTTGTAATCCTTGAGTGTGTCGAGAGTAGCGGTGTCGAGCGCAGAGAGGTTACGCGGATTAATCAGGGTCACGTTCACCCCCTCCTTGGCAAGCAGATCCGCGGCCTGAGACATGAACCCGAACATCAGGCCGGCTCCTATAAGCGCCACATCCTTTCCTTGACGCACCACCTCATATTCCGGCTTGGAATAGTCGTCGAGGAGCTTTATCTCCGGATTCGACACTGCCATTCCTCCCGGAGTGCGTATCACTACCGGCACTTCAGTCTGACCCACCGACCAGTCGAGCATAGATTCAAATTCCTCTTTGCATGTGGGGGCAAGGTATAACAGGTCAGGTATGTTTGATAGAAGTGCAATATCAAAAAATCCGAGGTGAGTCTCATCGTTCATGCCGAACATAGAGCCATAGAAAACCACGAATGTCACAGGCTGACGGTTCAAAGCGATATCCTGGCTGAACTGGTCGTAAGCCCTCTGAAGGAAACTGCTCACGAAACCAACCACCGGACGGAGGCCTCCTTTTGCCATTCCGCTTGCCACATCAACCCCGGCTTGCTCAGCTATGCCTACATCCACAAATTGCCGGCCGGCCTCTTCACGGCGCGCCTTGTCGAAGCCCAGCACTCCCGGAGTTCCTGCAGTAATGGCAACCACCTTATTGTTTTCCTTCATGCGACGCAGCATCCCTTTTCCGAAAAGTTCGCTATAATCTTCCGGTGCATCCTGAGGTTCATCCTCATGAAGCGGGGCGCCTGTCTTTAAATCGAACGGACCCGAGAAGTGAAATTCCTCCTTATTTGCTTCAGCCACCGGCAAACCCATACCCTTCATAGTGTTGAGGTGCAACACTACGGGGTGGTCTATGTCTTTCACTGCACGGAAAGCTTCTATAAGGCTTTTCAGGTCATTGCCATAGTTCACATATCGGTAATCATAACCCATGGCACGGAACAGGTTAGGTTCCCCTTCACCATTGGTTTCGCGCAATTTCTCAAGGCCTTCATATATACCGCCGTGGTTCTCGGCTATGCTCATCTGATTATCGTTGACCACGACTATGAAGTTTGACTTCAACGTGGCTCCATAGTCAAGGCCTTCGAATGCTACGCCACCGCTCAGGGAACCATCTCCGATCACGGCCACCACATTCTCATTGCCGCCTTGCATATCGCGTGCTTTGGCCAGACCTCCGGCAAGCGCAACTGCAGAAGAGGTGTGACCCAGAGAATAGAGGTCATATTCGCTCTCGGCAGGGTTCGTGTAACCGGTCACATCATCATAATGCGCAGGATCGGTAAAGGCTTCCATACGCCCGGTTATCATCTTATGGGGATAAGTCTGATGCGAGACATCAAACACGATCTTGTCTTGCGGTGTGTCAAACACGTAATGGAGCGCTATTATGGCTTCCACCATTCCAAGGTTAGGCCCTACGTGGCCACCATGGACTGACAGTTTTTTCATAAGCGCACTCCTCATTTCAGCGGCAAGCTGAGTCATCTCCGACAGATCCATTTTACGGATATCTGCCGGCGATTTTATTTCTGATAAATCAATTTCTTTCATAATCTAACAACTGTTCTTCTTTTGCTTTTCTATTAAATAAAACGTTTTATCACAGTTGACGGTTGGCATAAAATTCTCTTTTTACCTACCATTAATTCCTGAATCCTTACCAAAATTTCCAATTGGCCTCCACCCCCACACGTTAAAATAGCGCCTTAATCTTTTTTGATTATATCGATTAAGACATTATCCGGATTTAGAGGGGTCACGTCGTCGAGAAGAAGCGAATCCACCATGTGGAGGGTTCCCTGCTTATATTTCCGGAAGTGTTCCGAGGCTATATGGCTTTTATAGGCTCCCTGACTCGCGTATGTCTCCAGGATGGTTATGCTCCAGGGATTCTCTTTATCGGCTACCGCATACATCGTCAGCACCCCCGGTTCTGTCTCCAGCGATACCGTGCCAACTTCGACTGCATATTTCATATATTCATCCAGATAAGCGGGCTTTACCTGAATCTTGGACAGCCGGACTATCCCATCGGCTTGCATCGGAAGTTTTTCACACATATTGCTCTCCATAGAAGCTGTTTCATCATGGTTGGCTTCGCCGCAGGCAGAGAATGCAATCAATGCCGTGGCGAAAGCCAACAATATTTTAATTGAGTGAATCATATTCGACCCTTGTTGCACCAGTAATCGTGCATCTTACAATGCTCTCTTATTTAATGTAAACTTTCTTTCCGTTTACGATATACAAACCCTTCTCAAGGGTCTGCATCGATAATGCGTCTTCAGCCACCATGGTTCCGGAAATTGAGAAAACCGAATATCTCCCGTTATTTTGGGCCGCCTGAATTTCCTCCACCCCGGTCATTGTGTCATATCCTGTTGTCTTCAGCCACTCGGATATCAATGAAGCGGCATTAGATGTCTGCGAAGACCGTATCCACAGGCTGGGCGAGAGAAAATCGCCGTCAGGGATTAGCCGTTTTGCATCTCCTTCAACACCACTGATGCCACTGCTCGCACTCGAAACTATAAGCTCGATTTTCTTACCGGCCATCGCCTTTCCGTTTTGAAAAAGATAGGTCTGCAAAGGAGCAGCCATATTGCTCCACCATAGAGGTGCGCCTATTATGACGCAATCATATTCCGCAAGATTCACATTCACCGGGTCAATGGCAGGATAAGATGATGCCTCATCCGGGTTATTGCGGATTGCCGAAATCTGCGCGCTACCGATGGCATAGTTATTGGCGGCATAGTCCAACCCTTTTTCTGCCGGTTCGATACGGACAACGTCGGCATCTATCTGCTTGGTCAATTCCGTGATGATGCTATGCACGTTGTTGGTATAACTGTAATAGACAACAAGAGTTTTTGCATGAAGCGCAATCGCCGAAATCAAGACGGCCAGAGATAACAATATTCTTTTCATAACTTTATTTTTACAATACTTCGGTTATTTTTTGAGATTTTGTTACTGGCTCCGAGAAGCCAAGTG
>CAMWXH010000106.1 GCA_947178165.1 uncultured Porphyromonadaceae bacterium
TGGGGCAGCGGCATCCACCGCATCATAGAAGCCTGCCGCGAGCAAGGAGTCGAAGACCCGACATGGCGTTGGGACGGCGGCTTTATCTATGTCACCTTCAAACGACCTCCAAAGTTGGACTCTCATTCCGCTCAACTATCGACCAAGCAAGAGGACGAACCTTTCAACCACCGATCAAGTACCGACCAAGTACCCCCTAACCTCGCTCCAAGCTCGCCCCAAGCTCGCCCCAAGTTATACAACTTGTCAAAGCTATGGAAGATCAAACTTATTCAATAAGAGAATTAACTGAGTTATGTGGTTATACAGACCCAAAGCACTTTAGGGAAGGATACATTAATCCGGCATTGGCAGAAAATGCAATTGCACGATTGTATGCAGATCAGCCCAATCATCCGAAACAGAAATATCGTCTGACAGAGGAAGCAAAGGTTTGGAAAATTCAGAATAGTAATTCTTAATGGCTGTAGAGAATGACAAAGAAGAATGATAATATTGACTTACTCTTATCTAAATTAGATAAGAAGCAACTCATGGATTTCATCCGAAAAGAATGTATGAATGATGGACAGTTTCAAGACAGATTCCTTGCACTTGGAGCAGGCACACTATTCAAACCTAATCCTGACACATACGCTACACGAGTTGAGAATTTGATCGATGATTTCGGCGGCAGACATGGATATATTGATTATCGATCCACATTCGACTTCAATCGTGCCGTGAGCCGTATTTTAGACGAAGCTGATGAGGCAATGGAAAAAAAGCAATGGGGAGTTGCAATGGCTGTGCTCACAGGAATTGCTTCAGTTTCCGAAGAAATACTTAACAGTGGCGATGACAGTGCTGGAGAATTAGGAGCAATCGTAAGCGAGTGCTTTGAGAAATGGCATGACTTATGCGAAGAAGAGTCCCTTCCCGCGAATTTCAAATCAGAGATTTTCGAACTCGCGCTTTCTCGTTTCAATGATAAAGACCTGCAGGGTTGGGATTGGTGGTGGGATTGGATTCAAATGGCAATTGATCTTGCAGACACATCCGAAAAACAAAGCATGGTAATCAGTGCATTAGATGCGATAAAACCCAATGGAGATGATTGGAGTGCAAAATATCATGCAGAGACCGCACAAAAATACAAACTTGCAATGATGTCAAGGTGTGGAAGCAAAGAAGATCAAATAAAATTTATGTATGACAATGTATCCAATCCTGATTTCCGTAGGCGACTTATTCAAATGGCTTGGGATAATTCTGACTATGAAGAGGTGCTTAGGCTTGCCAAAGATGGTTTAAGCCAAGATGTAGATTATGCGGGGCTGGTCAGCGATTGGCATGAATGGGAATATAAAGTCTATCGCGCAATAGGAGATAAAGACAATCAGTTAAGGTTGGCAAGACACTTCTTCTTCAAAGGCGGCAGATGGGGAGAAAAGGAATTCACACTGGAATCAATGTATTCTGTGCTAAAGTCATTGACATCTCAAAATGAATGGCCAAAATATGTGGATACATTGATAAGCGAGGCCAAAGGTAAAAGGGATTTCAGTCACCTGCTCTATATATACGGAAGAGAAGATGTGGCAGAAATATATGGATCACATACGAGAGAATCCATCACTTTACAATATTGAAGATGCTCCTAAAGATGTTAAAAAGCTTTTCAAGGAAGAAATCATAAAACTCTATGCGACTGCTGTCAGAAACTTCTTTCAGCGAGCCTCTGATCGTAAATCCTACCGCGATGGTGTTAATCTTCTCAGAAACCTTATCAAATATGGAGGTACGAATGAAGCAACACAAATCGTGGTGGAGCAAAAATCGCGAACTCCACGTCGGCCAGCACTCATTGATGAATTGTCAAAACTTTAGTGAATGTAAACATTTAACCACAGTGTATGCTAATCTAACTTATAAATTCGTTATATTTACAGATGGCAAGTGAGAGAACTTGCGAGCAAGGACAAGGCTGATTCCAGTGACTTCGACGGAGCAGAGCGATGAAAAGCGATGCAATATGCCGTAGGAACAAAAGTTGAATCATAGGCTATCGATAGCCTATGATTCAACTTTTTATTGCAATTAAAAAAATTTTTCTACAGTTAGAAATATTATTCCTGCATCATTACATGACTGTAAAAGTTTAATCTTATCACTGTAAATATTTCGATTACATCACAGTAAAGAGGTCGGAGCCGAAATCGATTGTCATGTTTCCTGCCACAGTGACGGTTATAGGCCGTGTGTTGCCGATTACGCATTCATTCACCCTTTGGTCATTTTCCATTGAATACCTCACTCCCCTTATGATGTAATCTCCCGCCGGGAGCATCAGCATCGTTCCGTTCACTCCGCTTCCGCCAGTGGCCGTAGAGGTGGCGATGGTCTGAGGCACAACCACGTCCGGCTCCTTGTCGGCGGTCTTGTTGCGCCATAGCTTGATGTCACTTATATAGTATGACTCAGCTGATGAATTCCTAAGCACGGCGCTTCCGGTAGCCACTCGGTTAGGAGGCGTGAGCGGGAACCTGAACATGGATTGACTTTCAGGAATGGCATTCTTGAACTCTCCGATAGTCGCCTTGCCACCCGTAATCCACTGATATGCCTGGTATATCGGGTTCACCCCTACCTGCATATAGAACTTGTCGCGGCAGTCTTCAGTGATGTCGGCCACACGCCATATCCATGAATACTTGAACGTTATCTCTCCGGTTGCCGGATCAGGAATGGCAGTCACCCCGAGATCGTCAGCTGCCCCCGGCAAGCCGTTAACCATCAGCGTATAGGCTACATTAGCGGTGGATCCGTTCTTGATGCCAATGCCCGGCATCGATATATTAGATGAGTTATTCCAGGTCCAGTTGTTGAACATGGTCATCTTATGGTTATCCTTGCTGTCGGGGAGACCTCCGGAAAGCGTTGCATCAAGGTTCCACGCAAAACCGGAATCGTAAGATGAAGCATCGCTCATGGATTCAGGATGCGGATTAGCGCCATCGGCAAAGGAATGCGAACCCGACTCCGCAATCTTGCCGTCCGACTTACGAAGCAAGTTAGCTGAAAGGTCACACCTGTTCAGATAGAAACCGCAGATCTGCGTCAACTCCTCTCCGCGACGTCTCACCCAGCTCCCGTTATTTAAGGGGGCATTGTGAAGTGTCACCTCAGCTTCGACAGCATAATACTCGCCCGGCGCACTGCCGTCGAATGCAAAGAAGGGATAGATTGTGTAAGCCACATTAGCCGTCGTGGTAAGCTGAAGCTGGTCGGCGCTCGTCCAATGACCATCTACAAGCTCCTTCTCATCAAGCTTGATCTTAAATGTATGGGTCATGCTTTGCGACGAGAAACGCTTCTTGATATCCTTCGAACGCAGATCGGAGCCTGTAAGGCGGTTGCCTGCAACAATATTTATCCACTTGCATAGGTAGAACAAAGGCACATCATCATCATCAATGAGGTCCCTGTTATGAAGCGAATAATACGCCCCGCGGTTATTGAAGCCATACGCGGCGCACTTCTCATCAGCTTCCGGGCCGGCATAAAACACATTGTTCCGCTCGCTCCATTCTTCCACGGTGCCGCTCTCAGGATTCAAGACAACGATAAGGTTCCCCTTGCTGTAGGCGGCCGAAAGGAGTTCCTCATTTTCAGCAATCATCCCGCTCTCTATCAAAATGACTCTTGCATTCTCCGGCGCCACGATGTTAGTGAAACATTTGGCAAGTTCGCCGCCTGCATCCCCCGGGTTACCGATTATGGCCGCTGGAAGATCCACCTCCTCCACCATCTCTTCTCCGGAGGAACCTCCCGGATTAATGATTTCAAAATCTTCATTAACGACTTTGTCGTCATTATCACACCCCGTCATAGCGAGCAGCACAACTCCCGCCGCCACGCACGATGCAATTGATCTTAGATTCTTTCTGTGTTTCATTATTGTTTATCTCTGTAATTTCCGACTGTGATATAGGGAGCCTTGTCGAAGGTTTCCAAAGCCCAGTCTGCCCCCTTTTCTCTGTCTCTCCTTCTCATAAATTACAAAATTAGTATATTAATTCTATAATGTCAAGATATCTATTTTAATTTGGAGGAAATTTGCTATATTTGCAAATAAACACCTTCAATGAATGAATTTTGTGGCGATTCAAACTAATCCTACTGGCATATTGTTAGAATATAAATACTAAACTCATTTTCACCTCTGTTGAAGATCAAAATGAGCAAATCTTACACATTTCTTAATTATACGACTATGAAAAAACATCTACTCATTTTAACAACTGCCTTAGCCGCAGGAGCATGCAGTTTCACAGCTTCGGCTCAACGTGATAATCGTCTTGAATCTGACGATGTCGTGAAACCCATTATGGGCAACGCACCCTCTTCCGAAATCAAGGAGGCGTTAGGGCAGAATGCCCCGCAGACCCCTAACGACAACGGACTTCCGCGCTTTGCAATCGTTGGCAAGGAACGTCAGTTCTACCTTGGCATCGGTGCTCAGTTCCTCGGTGAAGTAATGTTCGACTTCGGCGACAATATGCCCTCAGCGCTCGACTTCACCCCATCTTCAATCACCCCCAAGACCCCGGGCAATGGAGGAGCAACCCGGTTTGCATGGCAATCCTCTTCATTCTATATGAACTTCGTGGCCATGCCCAATAGCGACAACCATATCGGCATCTTCTTAAAGGCGAAATTCACAGGAGCCAACAATGGCATCAAGGTGTCTCATTTCTATGGCAAATACCGTGGACTTACCATCGGTTACACCGATTCACCTTTCACCGACGGCGCGGCCATGCCGATGACCATCGATAGCGAAGGCCCCAACGGCTCTGTATCGCTGTCTCTCTTCACCGCCTACTGGGCACAGAATTTTACTAAGAATTTCTCAGGAGCAATAGGTATCGACGCGCCGACAGCCGACCTCACCGCCGGCCACTCCTCAGCAACCGTTTCTCAGCGCATCCCGGCCATACCGCTCTATCTGCAATATGCATGGGATGGGGGTGACTCCCACATCCGTTTGTCAGGAATTTATCGTCCCATGCAATACCGCGACCTTGCATCCGCTAAGAATGCAACCGTGCATGGCGGAGGCGTCCAGCTCTCAGGAATGGTTCACATAGCAGGAGGCCTTTCAGCACAGTATGATGCCACCTACGGATCCGGAATCAGTTCATACCTTCAGGACGACAGCGACCTCGGGCTCGATGCCGTGGCCACATCCGACCCCGGCAAGATGAAGGCTGTAAAATCGATGGGGCTAACCGCCGGATTGAACTATGCCATCACGCCGAAGCTCTCCTGCAACGTGATGTATAGCCACCTCACCAACTGGATGCCTTCAGATGCCGCTGTCGAGAGCGATACTTACAGATATGGCGATTATGCCGCCGCCAACATTATCTATACATTCAATAAATTCCTCTCTGCCGGTGTGGAATATGACTACGGACACCTCAAGAACATAGCCGGCGAAGGTTTGCACTCCAATCGTATCCAGGCACAATTGGCAGTGACATTCTAAAGACACCGAACCGCCTTATGAAAGTAAAGGAATATGTAAAAGAGATACGCCTTAGCCTCACCCCCATCTATGGAGAGGGTGAGGCTAAGGCTATGACACGTCTTATATTCCATTCCCTGAAAGGATGGAACGTAACCGACATGATCATCCACGAAGGAGATGAAGTGTCGGAATATATATCCGGCAAGATTCAGGAGATTCTCGGCCGCCTGCTTCGCCATGAGCCTATTCAATATATCCTCGGCGAAGCATATTTTTATGGCATGAATCTGAGCGTTGACCGTTCCACCCTCATCCCCCGCCCCGAGACGGAAGAGCTCGTGGATATGATCGTAAAGGAATGGTCAGGCAGCTCCGATCTTCGCGTACTCGACATAGGCACCGGCTCGGGAGCGATTGCAATTGCCCTCACCCGGAATCTCCCCTTCTCGCAAGTCACGGCCATAGATATCTCTCAAGATGCCTTGAAAGCAGCCCAACGCAATGCCGAGAAATTGAAAGCCAAGATCCGGTTTTTAAATGAAGATGTATTCCGTTATGAGCCGGATCCTCACTCCTTCGACATCATTGTGAGCAATCCTCCATATATCGATGAATCGGAAAAGGCCGCAATGGAGAGCAACGTGCTTGACTATGAGCCTCACACCGCCCTCTTCGTCCCCGATGCCACCCCGCTCATTTTCTATTCACGCATTGCAGAGATAGCATCTGCCGCACTTACAGAAAGAGGGATGTTATATTTCGAAATCAACCCTCGCCATTCAGAGGAACTATGTGCGTTGCTCCGCAATGAAGGCTTCGCGGATGTCGAAGTACATCGCGATATCCATGGCAAAGAACGGTTCATCTCCGCAAGGAAAAAATGATTGCCTTAACCTCATAAACCTATAAACTTATATCCCCCTAAGCCTAATGATTCGAAAGAAACCCATTACAAAAGAGGCCGCCCTTCTCAGAATGGCCGATCTCTGTGCACGTGGAGAAAGATGCGCCTCCGAAATCAGGGAGAAGTTGCGAAAACTTATGGTTCCATCCTCAACGGCCAATGAGATAATAGAATATCTTGAAGAAAACCGTTATATCGACGATTTGCGTTTCGCAAAAGCTTACGCCCGCGATAAAGTGAGGTTTTCCGGGTGGGGCCGCAACAAGATCCGGATGGCATTAGCAGTTAAGCGAATTTCATCATCTGAAATAAGGGAAGCCTTAGATGAACTTGATGAAGAGGAATATCTCCTTTCCCTCACCAAAGCGGCTGAGGCAAAGGCACGCACCCTCGATCTCACAGATTATGCCGATCGCGCCAAGCTCTATCGTCATCTTGCCTCGCGAGGCTTCGAGTCAGGATTGATTTCCAAGGCTATACGTGAAATTCAGGAATAAAGCCCGAAATAACATCTAACGTCATAGGCAATATGTCTCTTCTCAATTTCATCTTTCCGCGAGTATGCCATCTTTGCGGTGCCACCCTCTCTCCGCAAGAGAAGGGATGCGTATGCACACCCTGCCTGTCGCTCCTGCCGCGCACTCTCTATCATCGTCAGGCCGGCAATCCTATGGAGATGCGTTTTGCCGGGCTCTTCCCTTTTGAGCGCGCCACCGGCCATTTCTTCTATTCCTCCGGATCGGAAGTGTCACAGCTTATCCAGG
Source organism: uncultured Porphyromonadaceae bacterium (assembly GCA_947178165.1). Classification (GTDB taxonomy): domain Bacteria; phylum Bacteroidota; class Bacteroidia; order Bacteroidales; family Muribaculaceae; genus Lepagella. Next base: position 7,184 of record CAMWXH010000106.1, read on the forward strand.
ATCTTAAATACCGTCATTTCCGCAATCTTGCTCGATTCATGGGAGAAACCGTCGGCCGCGAACTCCTCTCAACCGGCTTTTTCTCTGATATAGATGCAATTGTTCCAATACCGATGCACTTCCTTAAGAAAGCCCGGCGAGGATATAATCAGACAGAAGAGATTGCCGCCGGTTTATCGAAGGCCGTTGGCATCCCTATCGACCTCTCGCTTCGCGCCCGCCGTTCACACACATCACAGACCACCCTTTCGACTCAGGAAAGGAAAAAGAATCTTTGCGACATCTTCACCCTGCGCCCAAATCACACATTGAATATGAAACATTTGCTCCTTCTCGACGACGTATGCACCACCGGGGCCACTCTCGCCGAAGCGGCAGAAACCATCCATCTGCAAAGCAATGGCATAAAGCTTTCAATGCTCACTTTAGGAGTTACTTTTTGAAAATGATTTATGGCTATTCTCTAATTTAAAAGTCGAATTTTAAAAAATCACATAAACAATTATAAAGATTTTTACAAAAAAATTTGACATTCCGATTTTTAATTTATAAATTTGACGAGAAATATACAAAATAAGAGCTAATCTGCAAAAAGCTGACTCAGCTTGGAATCTATTCTCAGAATTTACTTATTGTTTAATCATAATATTTAAAGGAATGAAGAAACTTTTACTAACACTGGCCACAGTCGCCCTGACAGCTTCTGTTTCTTGGGCTCAAGAACCAACAATTCCTGCTGTCCCCTCTGAATTTGAGGTTACAGTCAGCGACAAAAATGTTACAGTTGAGCAGGAACAAGATCCTGACGGCGCCTATATCATGCTCATGGGTGAGACCTCAGCAGAAACAGTCACCGTAACTTTGGCTGTACCCGAAGGTTGGGATGGCTACTACTGCGCAGTATGGGGCGAAGACTCCGGTGAAGAGGGGGGCGACAACCCTACTCCATACGCACGCAAGCGCGTTAACGCACTTGCAGACGATGAAAACGAATACTTTATGATTCCTCTTGAGGAACTCACTGCTGAGATGCCACTTAAAGAAGGCAATTCTGTGACCTTGAAAGTTGGTGAGGACACAATGTCAGCAGGTATTTTCTACCTTTATAAAGGTGAAAATGCGCTGTTATTTCCGATTATGGTCAACCCGGCAATAACTAAAGTAGAGGCAACCGACATTCCTGCTATCCCCGCTGAGTTCGATGTTACCGTAAGCGATGACAACGTTACAGTTGAACAGGACCAGGATACCGATGGTGCCAATATCGTGCTGCTGGGTGAGACCTCGGCAGAAACAGTTACTGTTACTTTGGCAGTACCCGAAGGTTGGGATGGCTACTACTGCGCTGTATGGGGCGAAGACTCTGGCGAAGAAGGTGGCGACACACCTACTCCTTTCGCTCGCAAACGCGTCAATGCACTTGCAGATGAGGAAACTGAATATATAATGATGCCACTTGAAGAACTCACTGCCGAGATGCCTCTTAAGGAAGGTAATTCTGTGACATTGAAAGTTGATGAGGAGTCAATATCTGCCGGTATTTTCTTCTTATATAAAGGTGAAAATGCCCTTTACTGGCCCATCGCTGTCAATCCTTCTATAACTAAAATCGAGGGTGAAGATATTCCCGCTCTTCCTGAGGAGTATGTAGTAACTGTCGATCCCTCCGAGAATGTAGAAATAGCACAGGATCCTTCTGAAGACATATATGGCTGGATCGTACCTCACACTATTGCTATCAATGGCAAATGCGAGCAGAAGACTGCAACCATCACTATCGAAGTCCCTGAAGGATGGGATAACTTCATTTGGAAATGTGATGATATCAGCCCCTACGACAGCAGAAAGAAAGCTAATAAAACTGTTTGGGAAGATAAAGCAGATCTAATTGCAGATGGTTATACAGAAGGCAATGTTATTGAGGTGCCGGTAGATAGTCGCTCACACATTTATTATCTCTATCCTTGTCTGGGAGATAAGATTGACTCAGCAAACGATATCCAGTTGGACGTTATGTTCAATAAATTCTTCCCCGGTCTTGTATTCCCCGAGGAATTAGATGTTACACTCAGCTCTGAAGGTCCTAAAGTGGAACAGGCTTCTGAAGAATGGGCTCATACTATTACCATCACCGGTGACTGCGAAGGCGAAACCCTTACTGTTACAATTGCAGTTCCCGAAGGATGGGATGGCATCATAGGCGCTACTGACGCCGATGTAGAAGAGGGTCCGGAAATCAATCCTCTTAGCACAAGAGCCGCAGAAGAAGAAAATCTTATCTTCATGCCTCTCGAAGTTGTTGAAAACGGCGATGTACCTTTGAAGAAAAGCAATGAGTTCGCATTCGCTGCCGATGGTACGGAACATTATGGCATGGCCTACCTCTACAAAGAAGATATGGCTTGCTTCAAACAGATTGATATAACTGTCGCTGTTAACGATAAACTGGCAGGCATCAGCAACATTGAAGGTGCCGATTCAGAGGCTCGCTTCTTCAACCTCCAGGGTGTTGAGGTTGCTAACCCCGAAAATGGCGTTTACGTTAAGGTTGCTAACGGCAAAGCTTCTAAGGTAACTGTTAAATAAAGCAACGAGTTACGAATCATAAAAACTTCCCCGAGTCATTTTAGATTCGGGGAAGTTTTATTTAATTTTGCCAAGACGTTCTCCAATGCCGCTCCTCCCCCTCCTGTTATCATGTCTTATTTTTCAAAAAATTTGATATTGTGACATAAAATTTATAAATTAGGCGAAAATTATACAAAATAAGCTTCATAATGAAAATCTCTACTAAAATCCTTTTGGGAACCGCTCTCTTAATGTCAGCGACAAGCCTAACATCGTTCGGTAACCGTCCGGCTCGCTCCGGTTTTCCGAAATCATTTGATCTCTCCAAACAGAGATATAAGGCCGCTTCCCGCTCCGCATTCCAGAACCCTGAACCTGCCACTACCCTGCCGCCATCAAACGTGACGGGGAACATCGACGCGC
>CAMWXH010000107.1 GCA_947178165.1 uncultured Porphyromonadaceae bacterium
AACGGCGGGGTTGAAGGGACAAGCGTCTGGACCATCGACTGCGACACGCGCGAATGGTATCCCGTGGCTATCGGCATTTCAGGGGCGCAATTCAGGAACGCCGGCAAGGAGGTTGTGCTGCAACATGCGCAATGCACCAACCCTTCCGAGGAGATCATCGCGGCCCGTGAATATAAGACCTTCGACACTCCGGTGAACCTTGACCTCACGACAACTCCATCAAAAGAGGATATAAACCTGATAAGGAAGGTTTACAGCCAGTTCGTATTTGATTATATATTTGACGATGAGTTGAAATACTTCACTCGCAAAGCCCTGAGTAAATTAGAGGCAGATTACGACTCCGATTGCTACGATGGCCCCTGCTACGGTTACTGGGTATTAGGGAGTGGAAGTTACGACAGTACGGATGACGCCGTCAGTGTAATCACATCCATCAACCCCGACCGGGACGGCTGGTATCAGGTGACATACATGAGCAACGGTAAGTTCGGTGTGACCCGGCTGAAACTGAGCGGAGGCAAGATAGATGACTATAAGAAGGTGAGATAAAAGATAAATAAAAGAATGATAAACATAAAGAGTATGACGTGAAGAAAAGAATAAATGCCCTCATAGGAGTGTAAATTCAAAAAAAAGTGCTAAATTAGCACTCGTCTTCGGAGGAGAAATACCGAAGTACAGGAAAAGCGTAAGCTTTCTTTCGAGGTATAGTGAAATCGCCAAAAAACAAACTGAACCTTTAGAAAAGAGGATTTACGCTCTTCTGCAAGGTCTGATGCGAAAGCTACAGGCGACTATGGCCGTATGCGCGCTCCGGCGTGCGGATGGTCAAGGCAGCCGAAATCATATCCAGACTTTACAGAGAGGGCATTTATTCTAATTTTCCGGTTAGGTTCAAGGCGTTTGGCGATGCCTGCTATACGATCGGGAAAGCGGATGGTCCTCTCTTTTCTTGTATGCAGATATCATTAAACGTCCGCCGCAGGAGGACAGGTGGCGAAGAAAAACTCACTAAAAATGCCATTATTCAGAATAACGGTGAAGACACCGAAAAACACCAACGGCATCCGCATTGAGCGCGGAATGTCGGTAGATGTAGTGTCAAACTCAATGAGTAATCCTGTAACCATCAACGGAGGCCAGTCGGTAGCAGATGCCTTCATGCGCATCTACGGAATAGACATAAAAAAAGCCGGTGCGCTCAGCATGGTTTATCTCGATGTAGAGAGGGTGGGGTAAGAAAGACAAAACCAACAATAATATAAATATTAACAAATGAATACAACAATGAGATACAAGGAATTAGTCGATGATTCCTATCGATTATCTTCCCCACTACTTCTTGATACCGCTCTTCAACAGATATCAAAAGAAAAAGACTCATTGCGCTCAGCTTTGTCAGAGTCTGGTGATGTGAAAGTTCCTATTGTGGGTGACTTCAGTGCAGGGAAAAGTTCACTTCTCAACGCATTCATGGGTAATGGCGAGTTACTACCTGTAGATATTACACCGGAAACTGCTGTAGCCTATGAACTATATTACGGTATAGATGAACATGTAGAGCTTTTCAGAGAGGGTAATAAGATAGAGGAGCGTTCTCTGAGAGAAATAAAGCAACTGTCAACACGTCCAGGAGATATCGTCAAAGTATATATCAAGTCAGAAAAAATCAAAGAGCTGGAATTACGAGGCATCACTTTAGTGGATATGCCCGGAATTGATTCCGGTATCAAGGAACATAACGATGCAATCCTTAACTATATCAATAAGGGAACAGCATTCGTTTTATTGGTTGACTGTGCAGGCGGCAGTCTGCGTCAATCCACACTCGCATTTATAGGCGAGTTGTCAAAATATAATCTTAAGCCGGCAGTGATTCTTTCAAAATGTGATAAAAAGCCGGCTTCCCAGCTGGAGGAGATTGTAGAATATGTAAGTTTCCAAGCTCGTAAGGCGATTGGAAGTGAAACATATGTCGGTAAGATTTCAGCCCATGATAATGATATTGCCGGCTTTACGGACTATCTTGCTAAACTCAACGTCCAGCAGCTTATAGCTTCTAAATTTGCCGGTCGAGTGGAGGGCTTTATCAGCCAGCAGATTTCAGCCTTGAAGTCTCAGGCCAGTATATATTCTTCCGATATAGCTAACGTTGAGGAACAAGTAAAGGTACTCGCCACTCATAGAATTGATGCGGAGAATGCAATCAATAATGCTAATGTAGGTGATACCCCTGAAAAATCTACGCAGGATGTCCTTGATCTTGTTCATGCAAGTTTGTTGTCTCACACTATAGAAATAGCGCAGATGACTATAGATAAGGAAGATGCTTCTGAAATCAATGCACGAATACTTAACTATATTCGTCCTGTGATCGTGTCGGCCTTCCGTGAAGAGGGTGAGCAGTATGCGTCTGCGATGAATACTGTTGTTGATAACGTTTCAACAGCTCTTCAGAATAATCTCACCATTGATGGCAATATTTTTGACAATCTCGTTGAAGGATTTCGTGAAGAGATTATAGGTGGTGTTGCAGTTGCAGCGGATCTTCTGATGGCTTTGCCCAGTGTATTTGCTCAGGTTCTGGGGTGGGTTCTTCAGTTGCTCGGAGAAAAAGTCCCCGATGTGATTAAATGGATCCTGGGTAAGAGTGATGAGGATGCTCTCCTGGAAGTGGAGGATAAGATGAGGGAAACGATTATTCCTCAAATTATCGAACGTCTTCGTCCCAATATCCTTGAACAGATCACCGCGCAACAACAGCGTATCCGGGAGAACGTTAGCAGCAACGTTGCGTCGGCTATCGGTAATCTTCAGGATTCTGTTATGGCTTCCGGTGAGAATTCGGATAAGGAGGCACTCAAATTTAAAGTTTTGGAGATTGAAAGATGTGTTGAAAAACTTGAAAAAATTAAGGTTTCAATATAATGGGAAGATTTAAAGGTAAAAGTTCTTCAGAAGCCAAAGCTAAAAGAGATTTCGTAAGGATTAATCCTTACGAAATCTCGGAAAAAGCCTTAGCCGTGATAGCTAATATATGCAGTAAGAATAATACGGATGATGCCAACCCAATTTATCAAGCAATCAGAGCGGAGTTGGAGCATAAAGGTAAGGACGGATTGGATTTCTATGAATTCATAGATAACGACCATTACCGTAAATATTTATATAATTTCGATCTTTTAGTCGATCTAAGAACACAGTTGTCGCAACTGTTTCAAGAACTATTGGCACATGAAAATACCAATGATACTCAGGTGGTGGTTGCCGGAGGTTTCAGCGCAGGTAAATCTTCTTTCCTAATTGCCTTGACGGGAGCCGGCGATTTGCTGCCTACAGGTATTGAGCCCTGTTCTATGGTGCAGACTTATCTTTATTGTTCGAAAAGAACGCCTGAAATAGTGGTTAAAGGTGTCAATTTGAAGGATGCGGTTGTCCTTCTTGATAGAGATATTCTGCAAAGTATTCAGCATGAATCAAAAAGCAAGGTGTATCTTGCGTCTGTTCTGGATAAACTCTTTGTGGAGGTTCCTTCTGAAAATCTTGATGGCTTCGTTTTCATTGATACGCCCGGATATAACAATTCAGATAAAAAGAATGTAACTAATAACGCTACTGACGAAGAGACGGCGATGGATGCTATCAATCGTGGTAATGTCCTGCTATGGGTGATTGATGCCGGAGGAGGCACTATCCCCAAAAATGATATGAAGATCATCCGTGATTTCGTACAGAACGGGGAGGATAGAAAGATTGCGGTAGTGTTCAATAAAGCTGATAAGAAAGGTGAGGATGAGATAAGAAAGGTAGTCCGCGAAGCTTTTTCTTTGATTTCCGATTTAGGTGAAGCGGTAATTGATGTCTTTGGATTCAGTTCACAGGAGAATAGGATCTATTATTCATATAATGAATATGACATGGAACGGTTGCTAATGGAGCTTAGACGCTCAGGAACCGGGAACAGCGGCATTCAGCGTCGGGAAGAAGCTCTTCTTGAGCTTTTCGATGATGAAGTTATCTATGCAAATGAGGCTCGTAATGCGTATGAGAAAGATAAAAAGGATTTAATATCCCAGAAGAATGAAGCATACAAGAGATTTCAGGAAGAAACTGACGGAACTAAAAAATATGTTTCTGAAATTACGGATATAATGGTCAATAACTATGATTCCATTTTGAAAACAGTTGATAAACTTGGGGAGAATGGAGCAAAGGTTCTTGACAGATGGCTCGATGACTTAAACGCCATTTATGAAGATGAAAACTCAAAGTTGGCGAGTCATGACAGCGTTCTATTGAAGATCAGCAATAGCGGTAAGAATAGAGATCGATTGGTTGGCACCCATAATCGTCTTGTTAAGTATAATTATTATACCAAAGATTATCGTGAGGATTGGGTGGAACGAATCAAAGTCCAGTTGGAACGGGTTGATGAAGGATTATTGAAGGCCGAATATGAAGGCTTGGAGAATGCAATTGACTCCACCAATCAAAAGATTGAGAAATATAAAACTATAGCATCTCGAATGGAACAATTTCGGGATATAGTAAAGGCTACTCTTTCATATAAAGTCAAGGAATTCCGTTCAACTGCCCATAAAGTGCAGGACGCACGTCTTGATTTTACACAGAACAACGATGTTTTCGGTGCGATCCGTGGTGGTTCTTATTCCGAATTCTTAAATTGTTTCATCTCGGGGGTCAAACTGTCGCAGACTGATCATGAGGGATATACGCCTCTTACCTATGCAGTTAGGATGAACATGTATGAGATGGTTAAATTCCTCATAGAGAGTGGTGCTCGTCCGGGGGAGTCAGATGCAAGAGGAATGAACGCTTATCTTACTGCTGTTGAGAATGCTAATGGTTCGCTGATTAAATATCTGCTTAAAACAGATTCTTCATTGGCTGATTCATCTTCAGATAAAGGAGAGTCTGCAATTGAGATTGCAGAGAAGACTAACATCGGCACCTGGTACAAGACAATGATGAGATTATGAATGTAAATGAATTTAAAAACTTTATAGACACCACCACTAAGAGTGTTGATGACCTTGATAAGGTAGATATCTATGATTTCTCTACTCAAATCCGGACTTTGAGGGAGACTTATGACGACTTCAAAGCTGGAGGCGAAGCCTTGATAAAGGAAGGAGATGTGTTGAAAATAGGGGTTGTCGGGCAGGTAAAGGCCGGCAAGTCTTCATTCTTGAACTCGCTCTTCTTTGATGGTGAGTCAGTTCTTCCAAAGGCATCAACTCCCATGACGGCCGGTCTAACAGTGCTTGAATACTCAGATTCCAATGAGTTTGAAGTGGAATATTATACTCATGATGAGTGGGAGGAATTCAAGAGAAAGGCTGACAGCTATAAGGCGATTGAGGACGATGTGCGTAATCGTAATAATGGAGTAAAGGAATCTGTGATCCAAAAAGAAGTCAGAAACCGTGCTTCAGATGCGCAGCAGTCAGCTTATGAACTTGTGAGCCGGTGTGGGCGTATGGCACAAAGCAAGATCGGCAAGAAAGCGGAAATCGTTCCTTTTAAGGATAATACAAGTCTGCAAAAAATTCTTAATGAGTATGTTGGAGCTGCCGGCGAGTTTACTTCGGTAGTGAAGATGCTGACCATTAAGATGTGCGATCCCCGATTAAAGGGTGTGAGAATCGTTGATACCCCCGGGGTTAATGACCCAATTGTGTCACGTGAAAACCGTACCAAGGAATTTCTTCATTCTTGTCATGGTGTTTTCTTCCTTAGTTATTCATCACGTTTCTTTGATAGCGTTGATATGAGCTTCATGAATTCCCGCATAGGTAATCAGGGTGTAGGCACCGTGCTCATGCTTGCAAGTAAATATGATGAAGTCCTTCAGGATCAAGGTATTAAATACAGGGACGACATAGAGCAGGCGGATAACAGAAGTCGTGAAAGTCTTGAGAAACAATTCAAAGCAAAAAAATCAGATTTGATGCATCAGAATGTGGATATGCGCTTTGATACGACTTCCGGTATTAGCTTCGCACTTGCAACCAAGAGCCGTGATAGCTGGGATGAAATGGAGAAGCATGTCGACAAGCGTATGCATGAGCTTTTCCCATCGGCTTTTAGTACTGATTCTGATGCTAAAGATACATATCTGTTGCTTGCCAATCTTGAAGAGATTCGCAATGAATTTCTGGATAATATGTTCATTGCTAACAAAGATAAGATTATTCAGAGAAAAATATCTGAATATTTTTCATCGAATATGAAGGATCTGTCTGAACAGGTTTCAGAATTGATGTTAGCTACTGATGAAAAACTGCAACAGCTTGATTCAACTGAATTGAAAGAGATTTATGCTCAGGAAAAAGAGCAGGAGGAATTATTTGAAACCCTGAAAGGGGAGTTTATTGGTTTCTTGAGAAGATTCCAGAATTCTCTTCAAACAGCTCGTGACACTATTGCAGAATCCATACAACAGCCGATTTTCCATTCACTGCCGATGGAGGAGGTGGAAGTAGAAGTCACACATAAAGGAGATTATTGGGGTCATAATACCACCACTTTTTATGCAAAGGCAATTGACTCGAATGAATTGAAAGAGCAGGTTCTGAAGAGTCTTGATGATTACTGCAGTGCCTGGCAATCATCATGGAATGAACATTTCAAAAAAGGACGGAATGAAATGTTCGATGCTTTTTGTGAGTGCATAACAAGTTTCTCAAAAAATACATCGAATGTTAATTTCTCTGATCGCTATTACCGTCAGCTTATGACTCAACTGCTCTCAGATATAGAGCGGCATGGTGTTATAAAATTGCAGGACATGAGAAATAAATATTCTTCCGAACTTAGTTCTTTCTGTGATAGCCAATCCATCCGAATCACAAGTAAACGCTATGACTGTAAGGAGAATGGTGTGCAATCGAGACTGAATGAGGATGCGCATAACCTTATAGAACCCTTCCAGCGCATGCTTAATAATAAACTGGAGTCATTCGCTAAGAATGTAAAGACAGCAGTAGAAAATTGCATTAAGCCAACAAACCAGGCTCTGGAAGATATGAAAGGAACTGTTGTCGAAGAACTCAAGACTGCGGGTAAGGAATACTTGGATAATCTGAAGGAACAGATCAAAACAAAGGAGGAAACAGTTAAGAAGATTAACAAGCTTAAAGAATCTCTTGCTCCTTTAAAGGAGTCTATAAAATAAAGGATTATGAATGTAAATATAGATAACATCTGTATGGGACTGCGCGATTTTGCGCAGTCCTTGAAGCAGGAGACTACCAAAATGATAAAGGAAGCCATACAAACCAAAAGAGACGAGGCTTTGCCTTTAGTGGTGAATCGTAAGCAGTCTTATGTTTCGAATCCCGAACGCCCGTGGATTTTAGCTGGAGGTACTGCCCTTGTAGTGGGTGTGTTAGGAGCTGTCTTCTCATGGGGTGCCTGGTCCTATGTAGTGGGAGGTGCCGGAGTAGTGACAATTCTTTATGGACAAACTAAAAAGAAACCGCAGGATCGAACTGAGGTGGTCAGAACGAGGGAATCAGTGTCTGAACCGAAAGGATATGAGGTTGCAGAGAAAGTGATTGAGATTTCAAAGATGGTGGAGGATAAATGGCGAACTAAGGTTGAAGAATGTAAAGTAATGGTTCAAAAAGCTATTGAGATGTCGTCCGCTTCGATTGAATTAAAGGACTCCCTGATGGGCAAGACATATACCACTGAAAGAGTATCTATAGATTTTGATATAGTGGTGTCGCGTCTTGAGTCACAGATTCCAGGTACATATCCTTCCCTTCTTTCAGATTATGAAAGGATTGTTAATGGTAGCATAGACAAAGCCGCTGAGGAGCAGATTGCAATTTACAGAAACATTTCTCAAAAACTCTAATTTGATGGCTGATTTAGATGAATTAAGAAAGCAGATGAAGAAAAGGAAGGAGCTAAAATCCGCCTTTGCTTCTAAATCTCAGAGAGCAACCACCCTTAATGAGGATAATAATACTAAGGATGCAGAATACCATTACCATCTGGCAAAGTGTTATGATCATGGTTTGGAGGGTTATCCGGAAGATGAGTTCAAAGAATATCAGGAATATCAATTAGCCGCCAACTTGGGTCATACCGGTGCCATGATAGAATTGGCAGTCGATTACGCCGAGGAAGAAGATAGTGTTCTTGGCTATGACCTTGCTAAGGCAGAGGATTGGGCAAGAAAGGCAATCAATATGGGTAATCCGGATGGATATAAGGTCCTGTATGATGTGTTTGTGGCCAAGGGTAAAAATACAGAAGGCTTATATCTTCTGGAGACCGGTGTGGAGAAAGGAAGCCTTGATTGTATCGAGGAGAGAGCCTGGATGCTTTATTGGGGTGACAACGAATATGGCGATGATATAGAGCCAGCCGTGGAAGAAGCCTATGAGTTGATTAAAGATAAGAACTGGTCGGATGAACATACAATTGCTCTTCAATTGCTTGGTTACTGTTGTAGGGACAATGGTAATCCCAGACTTGCTAAGGAGTATTTTGAACGGCTATTGAGGATAGATGATGAAGACTATGGTACCATGGCAGATCTTGGTGCTTTGCTTAGAAGTGAAGATGAGGTTAGGGATTATCCTCGGGCTTTAGAACTATTAAAGGTAGCGGCTGAAAAAGGGAATTTTTCTGCCATGAACTCCTATGGCCTAATGCTATATATGGGAGAAGGGATTGAACAGGATGAAGAAACTGCTATTTCCTGGTTTAGAAAAGCGGCTCAAGAAGGCTATGCCACGGCCATGATTAATCTGGGGGATATACTTGCAGAGAACAATAAGGACGAGGCTCTTTACTGGTATAAAGGTGCCATGAAAGGTGGTCACCCAGAAGCGGAGCAACGTATTCAAGATTTGACTTCATCTGCCCAAAATGTTGATCTCACCCGTTCATCTCAAATCATTGATTCATTCATGGATAAATGGGATGAGATAGTCGAGTTGGAACCATACACCTCCGTTTCGCAAAGTTTTCCTAATCGTTTGAAACATATTCAGAAGGTTATCGATCGAGAGGGCTTGAGTGTGTATGAAGTGGATCGTCTTAAGTTATTCCAAGCCATGGTCAGCCTCCTGTATTTTGACTATCACATAAATGCAGGAAACTTAACTTCATTACGTCTTGATAGCTATTACGCTATTTTAGACCATATTGATGAACTTATCGGAGGTATGGAAACAGTGACTAATGAGGCGGCATTTATCTATTATACTGCAAATCTATTCTCCGCAGACCGCTATCAAGATGTAGCCCCATCTGCTAAGTTGAAGGAATTCTGGAGTCAACTCCAAGATATTGAGCTTAATGAAGACCAAACAGAATGGAAAGTTGACTTCTTAAAAGAAAAAGCAGAGAGTATATACAACTATATGCGTAAGAAGATTGGAGGAGACGAAGTAGGTAGCTATCGTTCTTTGCACTGGTCGGATGAAAAGATTAGGAGAAAGGTATTCGAGATGATAGTTGATAAGCTCACCGTGGATGACGAGGAAGTTCATCTCTACAGTAGATTGCAGGAAGATCTGGGGGCAGATTCATTGGATGCCGTGGATCTGATCATGGAACTCGAAAAAGAATTCGATTTGACTATTCCTGATTCAGATGCAGAGAAAATTCGTACGGTAGGGGATATTGTTGTCTATATAAATAACCACATTTGAAATAGGCTGCCAAAAATTAGAACCAGCATTTACCTGATGACAGTGAGTCTTTATCCTAATAATTATAATAGGGGTGTATTACTGAATAGATGAAAACTCCAATTGTAAAAAATGATGAGGAAACTGTATAAGTAACCTGTATAAATGTAAAATAGATGGTATGTTGTATCTCCATTTATTTTATTTCGGGAAAGGCAGAGGGCTATAGGCTTGATTATGGTGCTTTAATGCTATTAATGTAAAGTTGACAGCCTTCTGCTCCTCCTTTTCTCAAAGGGAACTTTACATGAAAGATGAAATCAAAATTATTCCCTATTTTTATCATAAATCCAGAAAAATTAGTAAATTAGTGGAGATTTAGCATAGAGAAATTTTTCTGAGTTCTAAGATTATAAATTAAGGATAAGTATGTCTTATATAATTA
>CAMWXH010000108.1 GCA_947178165.1 uncultured Porphyromonadaceae bacterium
GGGACACACCGGGATCGGTCAGGATTCAGCTTGAGAGCGCCTACGGGCCTTTCGTGGACCTGGCGCCCGACCAGACCTCATACGTCTTGACAGAAGCAGGGTCATGCTATGTATATGGAGCCGACGGCTATATGGTTACCGGAGCAACTCCATCTGACGGTTCAGATCCCCTGAAACCGATCAAGACCTCATTCGGCATCTGCGTGGGGAAATTCTTCGGTTCCTCAAGCGACGGCCTCACTTATAAGGTTAATGTGGAGAAAATCGAGCGCAATGACACATTCACGGCCGACGTGGTGAACGGTGTCGAGTATGTGACAGCAAAATTCAGCTCAGGCTATGCTCTCGACCTTCAGGAGGGGAGCCACGCCTACAAGTTCAATCCCTCGATCGACGGGACAATGACAATATCCCTTTCGGACGTTGCCTCGGCCTACAAGGTGACGCTGAACGGGACAGAGATCGAGAAGAATTATTTCTATCCCAGGTATGAGGATATCAACATCAAGCCGGGCGACCTGCTCTTCATCCAGGTGTTTGAAGGGGAGGAACCTGACGATGTGAGCTTCACCATCGAGTATGGCGAAGGGATGGAAGGCTGTCTCCTGAATGTTTACAACCGGACGACCGGGCAGTTCATCGCTCCGGCAGATTTCACGGACAATTCCATAACCGTGAAGCCGGGCACTGAATTGAAGGTGAACCTTCGTGAAGAGGATTTTGTTTTCACGAAACTTCTTCTCAACGATGTAGATGTGACGTCTGATATTCGCAACAGTTCAATTGAAGTCCTGTTAACTCAGGAAAATACGACATTAAGAATTGAAGGTGAAGCAAAGCAGTTTGCCAATATTGATTTTATCGGCTACATCATTAATGCCGATGCGCTCAACCTATCTTTGACATACGCAGGAACAACTTTCGATATTCCCGAAGGGGAGAAAGTTGAGTCTGACATAACTGTGACAGACACTCTCATTATGCCGGCCGAGGAAACTAAGAAATATGTAATCCCCATCTCCGAAAAGAACGGCAAGTTCTTCTTCCGCCCCAAGAAAGGCTACTATATATCTGCGGTATATACGCGCTCTCCGGAAGGGGCAGTTGAGCTTCATCCCGGAAACTCCTCAATCAGCGCAGATATCGACGGCACAATATTCTATATGGTTGTAGAGAAACTCCCTGAGAAGTATAATGCTCGCCTGAAAGTGACAGGTCACGACTTCTTCATGAAGGTAAGTGCCAATTCCACATTGTCGGATATATGGGGTAACCCTGCTAATCCAGCCTATTCATCAGCGGAAGGGGAGAGGGAGATAAGCTTCATCCCCGGCTACGGCACCCCAATTGTCTTCGGCTTCGTGGGGGATGAGACCAAGGAACCTGCTGTATATCTTGATGGCGCTCAAGTATCAGGCATTATTGATGAAGAGAGCGGTGCGATTGAGTTTTTCGTGACTCCATACACCCCTGAGAATGGGGATGCACGTGAAGCCGGCATACAGTCAACGATAGAAGTCTATAATTCCTTCAACGATCGCCCGCAGATGTCGGGGGCTTCGCTCCAGCTCGAAGGGGGCGCGACAGCCGAGTTCTATTACAGCCCGGTGATGCATGAGGCCAATCCTGAGGGAGAGACGGTGATTTCAGGCACCCAATTCACTGTAAAGCCAACCTCCCCCAAGCCGGTTGTGACTTACAAAGGCGAAACTGTCGCTCTTGATGAGGACGGTTGCTTCACGTTCACCGCCACCGGCAATGCGCGCAACAATGTGGTGAAAGTGATGCAGGCTGATGAGTCTGGCGTAAATTCGCTCACCGGGGACTCAAACAGCAATGTGACCGTTTATAGCATTGACGGCAGGAGGGTTCTCATCAATGCTCCGGCTTCACGGCTCAATGAACTTGAAAAGGGTGTTTATATCATAAACGGCAAGAAAGCTGTGGTGAAATAAAGCTGGAAGCATGATGCAGCATGTTTATTCATGTTGCATCATGATGTTTTCTCTCTATTGTGAAAATTCCCATATAGAGGAAATATGTTGTAGAACATAGAAAAATAATTGGTGGGGGGGTAAATAAACTATAATTTTGTAATTGGCTAACTATTTTAATTTTTAAACCCTGCATTTGGCTGAATGCAGGGTGATTTACTAAATTTTCTTACGTGTTTTTCCAATGAAAAAATTATTGGTTTCTTTGTTGGCGTTGTCAGGTATGCTGTGGCCGGTTGCAGATGGTTATTCGGCATCTATAACGTCAACACCCTCTCCTGCAGTGTCTAACAAACCGCTGGAGATAAAGATTTCCGGACAGGATCTGGGTTCCACGGTTTACCTTTACACCTGGTGTGCAGAAGGAGGTTCAGAAAAAGCTCCATACGATTGGAATAAGGTGAACACCTCCCAATTTCAGATGACTGCAAGTGGTAGCACTTACAGCTTCAAGATTGAAGATATCAAAGCGTTTTACAAGTTGTCCGACGCACAACTGGCGTCGCTTACGAAACTTGGATTCATTGCCAAAACATCAGGAGGGGAGCAAACCGAAGACCTCTTCATCGATGTTGTCCAGGGCCGTAAAGACGCTTATTCAGGAGGGGAGGGCTCAGCATCTGATCCTTTCATCTTGAAAACTTCACAAGACCTTCAGATGCTTGTTTCCACTCCCGGCGACTGGACTGCAGGGAATTATTTCCGTATGGAAGCTGATATTGATGCTTCGGGTCTCTCCGCAGCCATAGGCTCTGTCTCCTCACCTTTTGCCGCTACATTCGATGGCAATGGTCATGCCATAAAGAATGTTAGGCTTTCGGGAAACGGTGTCGGATCGGCCACAGGTCTTTTTTCATGTATCAACGGAGGAACAGTCCGCAATCTCGGTGTGATTGATGCAAACATCTCAGGTGTAACCTACGCCGGTATTCTTTGTGGACAGTTAAAAGGTGGCCTCATAGAGAGATGCTTCACAATGGGGAGCGTATCCGGGACTTCAATCTGTGTGGGCGGTCTTGTCGGAGAGAATGAAGCCGGGCAGATTCTCAACTGTTATTCCGGAGCAAAAGTGGAGAATCCCTCTGATTATGCTACAGGTGGTCTTGTAGGTAAAAACAGGGGTACGATTTCCAATACCTATGCGGCCGGTTCCGTGAATGGTTACGACTATGTCGGCGGTCTCGTGGGTGCCAATTACGGGACTGTCAAGAACTCCCTTGCCTTGAATGAGAAGATAACTGCCTTCAATGATTTCGTGGCTCGTTTCGGTGGCAACAATAATTCTCAAAATGCCACTACCCTTAATTACAGCTGGGAAAATATGCCCTTAGGCCATAATCAATGGACCTCTCATGGCGACCACGCCGTTACGAAGGTATCGGATATATTTCACGATGAAGCTCAGTTCAGGTCGCTCACCGGCTGGGATTTCAGCACTATATGGGAATGGAGGGCACAAGGTTCCAAAGGATACCCTGTATTGAAAGGACTCGCAAATCAGGTATGCCCCCTTTCGGAGACTTATTTCAGCTATTCAACATCGTTGCAGGAAGCCTTTGGGGCGGAAGAGGATGATTTCTGCGTTGGCCCCAATCCTACCAATGGTGAATTGCACATCATCTCTTCTTCCGGAATCCTTGGCTATACGCTTTACAGCATCAACGGCGGAATAGTGATGAGCGGCGAAGCCTCGGGTTCAAATGAAGCGGTGATAGATCTTGGCGGACTCGCCGACGGTCTCTATATACTTCGCTCGGTAACTGCCGACGGAATAGAAAAAATCAACAAGGTAATAAAGAAATAATTTCCAGCCAACATAATGAAACAGAAAAGATATATCCTTCATAGTCTGAAAGGCACGCTCCTCTCTCTTCTTCTGAGTGCCGGGACATTGGCCGGATTTGCAGCCGGCGATGCAACGCTGAACCGACTTGAAATAAAGGTTGACGGTCAGAACATATTAAGCAATTTCAATAAGCAGACCAAGAATTATGAGATAGAGCTTGGCGAGGATGCAGCTTCGATAGCCACTTTCTCCGCGGCACCCACATCTGCCGATGCAACGGTTGACATAAGTGTCAACGGCCGTGCATATACGAACCATTCCTTGGGCAACTTGATGGCAGGGGAGAACGTGATCACATATACCGTTAAAAGCGGAGGTGCTACCGAGACATACACTATAAAGGTGACCACACCGCAGGTGGTTCGTAACGAATACTTCACTTGGAAGAATGCCAATATATATTTCGTGATCACCGACCGGTTCTATAACGGGGACACCTCCAACGATGAAAGCTATCACCGTCACAAGAGAGCCGGAGGCACCGATGTTGCCACTTTCCACGGAGGAGATATAAAAGGTCTCACCGAGAAGCTCGACTACCTTGACAACCTCGGGGTCAATGCAATATGGATTACGGCTCCTTACGAGCAGATGCACGGCTGGACTGGAGGCAAGGGGGATCAGTTCCCTCATTACGCATTCCATGGCTACTATACCCTCGACTGGACTTTCATGGACCGCAATATGGGAACCATCGAGGATATGCGTAACTTCGTGACCGAGGCTCACCGCCGTGGCATCCGCGTAGTTATGGATATCGTGCTCAACCACACCGGCTACTGCACGCTCGATGATTGCGTTGACTATGATTTCGGTAATTTCAACGGTTCGCCTCAGGCTGGATGGGTGCCAAATGGTAACTTCACCATGTGGTCCAAATCCAATTCCGTAAGCTTCAATGCCGATACCCAAGGTAAATGGGGTAACTGGTGGGGACCGTGGGTGCGCGCATTCGGCGACCACGGTTGGGCATCATCTGTGGGTTATGCTCCTGAAGGAAACGACGACAAGACTAAATCGCTTTCCGGTCTTCCCGATGTTGTGACAGAGCGCACCGCATCTGTTCAGATTCCTCCATTCCTGACCAAGAAATGGAATGCCGAGAAAGGCGGCGACTATGATAACTACCGTCTTCCCAACCTTGACACGTGGCGTGTAGGAGGGAAAGGTGCTCCGGCTGATTATATCATCAACTGGCTTGCCGGTTGGGTGGAATATTTCGGAATTGACGGATTCCGTTGCGACACTGCCAAGCATGTAGAGTTTGCACGCTGGAATCAGCTGAAACAGGCTTGCAAAGCGGCCTTGGCGAGATGGAGACAGAGCGAACGCGCTGACCAGTATGCCAAAGATTGGACCGACGATTTCTGGATGACAGGCGAGGCCTGGGGCTGGGATCATGGCGACACAGGCTATTTCTCGCAGGGAGGTTATGACTCCATGATCAACTTCGCCTTCAATGGCACTGAAGGTGGCACAGGGCGCACACCCACCACTTCCGACTGGGAATATTACGCAAACTTCTGCAACGGCTCTAACGGCAAGCAGGTGCTTAACTACGTGTCGAGTCACGATACGGGCCTTCATCGTCCGGGCGACCAGAAGAAGGTAGGAACAATGCTTCTCCTCTGCCCCGGTGGCTCACAGATATATTATGGCGACGAGACTTCACGTCCGACAATCAACGGATATGGCGACCCGGGTATGGTGACCCGTGGTGACTTCAATTGGGATGCCGTTGATAACGATGTCAACAAGCATTGGCAGAAAGTGGGTCAGTTCCGTCGCCGCAATCCGGCCGTGGGAGCAGGCAACCAGACAAAATCGGGAGATGTTTATATCCGTAAATTCTCTGAAAACGGTTACACCAATGCGGTTGCAATCAAACTTGACACCCAGTCAGGTCAGAGCTATACCGTCAATGTGGGTGGAGCCTTTGCCGACGGTACGAAGGTGATGGATGGTTACAACACCGAAAACACAGCTACTGTGACAGGTGGAAAGGTAACTATGACCGCCTCCGGTCCTGTGCTCCTTATTGAGGAATACGGAACGATAGTGAACGGTCCGAATCCGCCTATACCCCCCACACCTGCAAAACCTGTAGTGACCGCCACTCCCGGTTCTTCGGAGTTCACTGATGGAATCACAGTAACCTTGAGCGTAAGTCCGGCAGGGTTGCCTATCCATTACTCCACAAGTGGCACAGCTACTGCTTCATCACCGGTTTATTCATCGCCCTTGACATTCACAAGCACCACCACACTCTCCACCTACGTAGAGAATAATGGTGCATCGAATGTTCAGAGCTTCACCTACACCAAGAAACAGCAGATAATCGATCCTCCGGTTGAAGATGAGGATGAATATTACATCTATTTCGACGATACATCCAAGCAGGATGTAGCCGTATGGGCTTGGAAAGGCACTGTCAACTGCACAGCAGCAGGTGCAAAAGGTTGGCCGGGCGACAAGATGGTGAAGAAGAACGGAAAATATTATTGGGCATTGCCTGCCGGTAAGGAAGTCCCGGAGAAAATCATCATAAGCTGGGGTAATCATGGAGAAGGAAGTGATGAAAGAGCCGGAGGAAAGGATCTTGAATTTGTTAACAATCACACATATAAGGCAGATGGCACCCATTCCCTTATAGAATATGGTCCGCAGAAACCAACCATCTCTGTGTCTCCCGCTTCAGGAACAGTCAAAGGCAACAGCACGATCGTTGTGACAATCGACAATCAGGCCACCTCAATTAGCGGCACATTCAACGGAAGGACTCTTACGCTATCCAATGGCTCGAACAACATCTCTGTAGCCGGCTACCTTAACGACGGTCAGACAGGCAACATGTCGATCAGTGCTGCCAACTCTGTCGGCACCACAACATTCAATGCATCGTTTACGCGCGATGATTCAACACCTGTCGTTTCCCTCATAGATGATTGGAGAGCCCTAAACATATATCAGATAATGGTGGCTTCCTTCCAGCACGGCAATAGTGGCGCATCCGGTTATTCCGATATGTGGGGACCTTCGGGACATCGCAAGAACGGCAACCTTCGCGGCATCATCGAGTCGCTCGATTATATCAAGGATCTCGGCATGAACGCTATCTGGATGACTCCCATCTTCGATTCAACCAACGGACAGGGCGGAGAGAAGCTTCAGGCAACAGGCTATTTCTGCACCAACTATTTCAAGGTTGACCCGAAATTCGGAACTGAGGCTGAATTTGACGAGCTTATCCGTGAGGCTCACAATCGTGGAATATATGTGATTCTCGATGGTGTATTCGGACATCACGGCGGTGTGAACAGTGCATCTCCCAATGGAAAATGGATTCAGACTCAGGATAATACTCAGAATGTGCGCGGTAGCGAGTCAGGAAACATCGTCTTCCCCGGTTCTCTTGAATATTTCAAAGAGGTGATCCGTTATTGGATGGAGCGTGGCGTTGACGGTTGGCGTCTCGACCAATGCTATCAGGCCTATCAGGGAGGTCACAACTATTGGAAAGAACTTCGCGCCGAGGCGGAGAAGGTTGCTTCAGAACGCAAGGCACGCGGTGAGCAATGGGGCACACTCGCCTATATGGTAGGTGAGGACTGGACTTCCGCCGGCAATATCACTACTACTCAGCAGGATGGCCTTAAGAGCGTGATGGATTTCGATGGCAAGGATAACCTTGTGAATATGAATGCAGGCGTCGGCTCGGCAGGGTGGTTCCTCTCCAACGATGCGGCTTCACGCGGCTATCGCGACTCAGGTGTGAATCCCACTATCTTCCTCTCCAACCATGACACTGATCGCGTGGGCGACTATGTGGATATCAATTCCAATCCGAAAGGTCTTATGACTCGCCATGCGGCAGTAGCGGCTTATTCAGGCCCGACCTGCACATATTATGGCGATGAGATCGGCGACAAGAGCGGTAAGCATCAGGGTAACGGTAATCCCGATAACTGGGCACGTACTTCCGGACGCATCTCCGGCTTCTCAGCCAATGAGCAGATGGTTCACGACTATGTAGCCAAAGTGTTCAAGGCACGTGCCGCTAACCCCGCTCTCTGGCGTGGCACCGTACAGCGTCAGCAGCAGGGGAATAATGTTGAGATCATCACCAAGACCGATTCACAGACTGGCAATAAGGTGGTAGTAATCTTCAGTTCCACTGATGCCAATGTGTCAATCGGCGGCTCCGGCCTCGACCTCATCAACGGAGGCAATGTCAGCAGCACCGTCAGCGTAAAAGCATGGGTGCCGGCATTCATAAAGATGAACTAACGTGGCGGGAGCTTGCAGCTTCCGCAAACCTCAATTCGGTTCGAAGCCGGATTGAGGTTTATTTTTTCAATAGGTTTACGATAGAAGTTCAGAAGTGGAATATGACTCATTTAGACATGAGAACAGATGAGGACAGGAGGCAGAAATGTTGGAAAAACGGCAAAAAGAATCTAATTAATCTTTTCAATCTCATATCCGGTGAGACCACGGTCGGGGGCTTTGTCGGAGAAGTTGGCGCCGATGAGATAGAGGGTGCGAGGGTCGAGTGAGTAACGGCCGGCATAGTCGCGTTCGTGAATCTGTTGCATGGCCTCCTCCACGCTGCGGTTATACTTGAACTCGAAGATATAGATATAATCCGGAGTCTTTACCTCAAGGTCCGAACGTCCTTTGTAGCTGTGTCGCTCTATTGCCGAATCCAGTGAGCAGAGCAGGCATAGGATGTAAACGATGCTTTGATATGCCGGCTCGGAATGTTGACCGTATGGTATATCCTTCAACAAGGTGGCAAGGCGTGTCATGAATGCATCCGGATCTCCATTGAAAAGATCGTCCTGGAATTTATGAATGCTGAATTCGCTGTCCTCATCCTCTGTTGCCGGGGCGTAGAGCGGGAGGAGGTTCATGGCGAACCCTATCTCCACCTCCCGGTTTGGGAAGCGTAATTGCATGCGGCGCAGACGTGGGTCGTATGATTCAATTGTAAGGTATCCTGTCTGGAACATGAGGGGCACTGCGTCGGCAGAATTCATCCCGACCGCCACAAGACTCTCCCGTTTCCTGTATGTGCCATTGAGCGAGGGCATCGACACCCCCTTCTCGCGGATGCGGCGTGCAAGGAATGTCGGTGTGCCGGTCTCGAACCAATAAGGCTCAATTTCCCTGTTCTGTAAAGCCAGAAGCACACTGAAAGGGTTATATAGCCGGCTCCCTTTAGGTGCGAACATATATCCGTCGTAAAAACCGCGCAAAGCCTTCAATGTTTCCTCCTCCGACATTTCTTGAGAATCAGCGAGCCGTTTGATGCCCGGACCAAAATTATCAATAAGTTCGGTTTCGGTCCATCCGCATATATCAGCATATTCTTCGGTCATCGATATGTCGTATAGATTGTTAAGGTCGCTGAAGATACTGACCTTGTTGAATCGGGCCACACCGGTTAGGAAAGCGAAACGTATGTAGCGGTCCATCGACTTCAGATTGCCGAAGAAGCCTTTGAGCATGGTCTGGCGCCGTTCAAACAGCTCCTTGTTTTCCTCAATACCAAGCAGTGGTTTGTCATATTCATCGATTAGAATGACCACCCTTTTCCCTGTCTGGTCATAAGCGTTTGAAATAAGTCTTCGGAGACGGGAAGCCGGGCTTACATCCTCCGGATCCTTGCCGTAAATTTTTTCATATCCCCTGAGATAGGAGTCAAGCAAGTAGTCAAGGGCTTTCTCATTGCTGTAGTCTTCTGAATTGAAATCGAAATGCAACACCGGCGAGGGAGTCCAGTCCACATCCTCCTTGTCTATGGCTAATCCTTTGAATAAATCCCTCCTGCCATCAAAATATGAATGCAGGGTGGAAAGCAACAGACTCTTCCCGAACCGGCGCGGCCGGCTGAGAAAGTAATATTTGCCTACTTCCGTGAGAGGTTTGATAAAGGCA
Source organism: uncultured Porphyromonadaceae bacterium (assembly GCA_947178165.1). Classification (GTDB taxonomy): domain Bacteria; phylum Bacteroidota; class Bacteroidia; order Bacteroidales; family Muribaculaceae; genus Lepagella. Next base: position 9,781 of record CAMWXH010000108.1, read on the forward strand.
GTCTTGTCAACGTATGTATAACCCTCTTCGATTATTGAAGAGAAAGTCTGTATTCCTATAG
>CAMWXH010000109.1 GCA_947178165.1 uncultured Porphyromonadaceae bacterium
ATTTTGTGGTCCCACTTGGGCTTGAACCAAGGACTCCCTGATTATGAGTCAGGTGCTCTGACCAACTGAGCTATAGGACCTGCAGTGCTTTTTAGCTTTGCGGTTGCAAAGTTATAATGTTTCGGTTAATTTTCCAAATTTTTTCGGTCTTTTCTTCGGTTTTTTTACTTTAATGGTTAAAATTTGACGGGCATGGCCCGGGCAGAAAGGGCTTCGCGAGGGCCGGGGGCTGGAATTGGGAATGGGGAGCGAGTGACGGGAAAGATTAGGCTTGGGTGGTGAGAATGGTGCCTTTCCCTGAGACGTGGATGGGGGTGGCGTCGGCAGGGACGAGGGCAGTGTGTCCGGCGCGGAGGGTCTCTTCGCCATCTCGGCATTTTATGTTAATCGTGCCTTTTACACAGATTATTACTGTGAAGGAGTCCGGGTCGGCATGCAGTTCGCGGTCTGATTCAATGTGATAAAGCTTTGTGGTGAAGTGCTCGCATTTTATCAGCTCGCTTTCTTTGACATCGGCCGGGAGTGGCGCGTTCTTATAGCTTTCCTTTATGGAGTAGTCTATGGCATCGCGTGCCTGGTCGGTGTGCAGCTCCCGTAGGTTGCCGTTATGGTCACGCCGTTCGTAATCGAAAATGCGGTATGTGATATCGCTCGATTCCTGAATTTCAACCAGCAGGTTTCCTGCCCCTATTGCATGTACCCTCCCTGCAGGGAGAAAAAACACATCGCCTTCTTCGGATTCATATTCAGCCAATGCATCGGTGAATGTGCCTTCATCGACGCGCCGCGTAAATTCTTCGGGGGAGAGCTGTTCTTTAAGGCCGACATATATCTTTGCACCTTTGGCGGAGGCTATGATATACCATAGCTCCGATTTGCCGAGAGTGCCGTGACGTTGCATTGCCATTTCATCGTCAGGATGGACTTGCACGGAGAGTTTGTCGTGGGCGTCGATGAATTTTATAAGAAGTGGGAATTTGCCGTTGTATCTTTTAGCTACCTTCTCGCCTAATATCTGGCTCCCGAAGCGGTCGATCAGCTGGCTAAGCGAGGTTCCCTTGTATTCTCCTTTCTCTACAACGGATTCCTGTCCGGGCACAACGGAGATTTCCCAGCTTTCGCCAATGTCGGAAGCCGGATGAGAAATCCCTTTGTAGTCGCATATTCTGGTTCCTCCCCATATAACCCTTTTGAAATATGGTGCGAAAACTATCGGTGCGTGCCGGATCATACTGTTAAGACGGTTTATTAGAAGAATCTGGTTGTGTAGAGCCTGTGAGAGATTTAAGGGTTGCCTCTGTCAATATTTCTTGTCGGCTTCCTCGAAAATTTCGTGAGGCGTCAGTATTTCAAGAGCGCGTGCTCCTCTCTTAGTTCCAGTGAGGTAAGCTATGCGGTCGTGAGCGCTGATTAGCCCGTCGTTGACAATCTGGCGCACTGTGTCGGTGGAATGGCCCGGAATGTAATCGTGTGCATCAGGAGCATAATAGGCTGTTATTCCGTAGCTGAGTGAGAGCCAGCGGAGCACATTATGATTATGGCAGATTGCAAAAGTGGGGTTGCTGCCTCGGAAGGATGCGATGAAACGTGACGACACTCCGCGGTAGGCATCGGTGAAGATGGCTTTTGTGCCAACCTTCGCTTCTGACATCACTGCTTCGTGAGCAAGGAATGATGTGATCTTGGCATCCAGCAATGGGGGAACCTCCACCTTATGCCGTAATGATGATTCAACTTCGGTTGCCACGCTTGTCATGGTCTTCACTGCTTCGACCGGATATTTCCCGTAGGCTGTTTCGCCGGAGAGCATCATCGCATCGGCTCTTTGATAGACAGCGTTGGCTACGTCGGTGATTTCTGCACGCGTTGGGCGCGGATGCTCAATCATGGTATGAAGCATCTGTGTGGCTACGATCACAGGTTTGTGGGCGGTGATGCACTTGTTGATCATCATGGCCTGTATGCCGGGAATCCTTTCAGCAGGCACCTCGATTCCAAGATCGCCGCGTGCAACCATAATGCCGTATGAAGCATTGAGGATTTCATCAAAGTTATCGATGCCCTCCTGATTTTCTATCTTTGAGATGATCTTTGTGTCGGCACTCAGTGAGTCAAGTATGTCTTGCACCTCCTTGACATCTGCCGCTGAACGCACAAAAGAGTGGGCAATGAAATCCACGCCAAGTTCCACGGCATATCCGATATTGCGTTTATCACGTTCAGTGACGGCCGGCAGGTCAATCTTGACTCCCGGCAGATTCACGCTTTTACGGGAACCGAGTCGGCCGTCGTTCTGAGCTGTGGCTTCGATTGCGCCATCCCGGGCTTCAGTGACAAGAAACTCCATTTCCCCGTCGTCGATGAGGAGACGGTCGCCTACTTTAAGCACTTGTCCGATTTTATCGTAATTGAGCGATATTTCCGTGTTGGAGGTGTGGCCATCGGGATTACCGTATATCTTCACCTTGTCGCCGGTGTGAAATTCGATTTCCTCCCCGGTGACAGTCGGAGTGGTTCGAATCTCAGGGCCTTTGGTATCCATAATTATACCGATTTTCTCTGAAGCCTCCCTTGTATGGTCCACGATTTTTCGGAAACCTTCGTAGTCAAGGTGAGCCGAGTTCATCCTTACGACATTGACACCCGCTTCTGCGAGAGACTTGATAAATTCCGTTTCGCACCTTTTATCGGAAACGGTGGCGACTATTTTAGTGAATTTCTGCATTGTCTGATCTGAGTTGCGATTTTCCCTTCGATGTTGCTTTGACTAAGTTTAAACAACTTCTTTGCAAATTTAATCCAATAAAAAGAGAATGCCAAAATTATGGGTATAAATTTAAGGGAAGAGGAGGCGAAAAGAAGAAAGGGAAACAAAAAAAGAAAGATGTGGCGACATTCATCCCCACATCTCGCTTCAGTGTTCTTGATTTTTACTTTTCTCATTTGTCATAGACATGCGCACAGGTAGTGAAATACGCGATCATCATTTTTTTGATAACTGTTTTCATAATAATATATAATAAATAGTTTAAGTGGTGCCTATGCAGATGCTACTCCAAGCATTGCATGCGGCTTTCGAAGTGATTTGTAGAACTTCATTTAAAATAACGTTAAAAAATAAGAATTGTTGTGAAAATTTATGTTGTAAAACATAATTATTTAGCATCTTTTTATTTAATAGGGAATTAGGAGGTGGAAATTTTTTTGAAATTCACTATATTTTGGGAAATTGCCATTTAATAGTTAATTTTGTGGAAAAGAAATTTTTTCCGAGATGAAAAGAGCATTAATCACAGGAGTTACGGGTCAGGATGGATCTTTCCTTGCAGAATTTTTACTTGAGAAGGGTTATGATGTGCATGGCGTGATTCGCCGGTCGTCGGTGGATTACCGTGAAAGGATTGCTCATCTTGAGGGACATGAGAATTTCCATCTTCATTACGGGGACATGGGCGATTCGATGTCGATAATGCAGATTGTGTCGAAGGTAAAGCCTGATGAGATTTATAATCTTGCGGCGCAGAGTCATGTGCAGGTGAGTTTCGACTGCCCGGAATTCACGGCGAATGTGGATGCCACAGGGGTGCTCCGGATCTTGGAGGCGGTGAGATTGTGCGGCCTTACGGATAGCTGCCGCATATATCAGGCCTCTACTTCTGAACTATATGGCAAGGTCACGGAGGTTCCGCAGAATGAGAAGACGCCGTTCCATCCGTATTCTCCATACGCGGTGGCGAAGCTTTACGGTTTCTGGATTGTGAAGGAATATAGGGAGGCATATAATATGTATTGCTGTTCGGGCATACTTTTCAATCATGAAAGCGAACGCCGGGGCGAAACGTTTGTAACGAGGAAGATCACTCTTGCCGCGGCCCGGATTTCTCAGGGCAAGCAGGAGAAGCTTTACTTAGGCAACCTGTCGTCATTGCGTGACTGGGGCTATGCGCGCGATTATGTGGAGTGCATGTGGCTTATTCTTCAGCAGCCTAAGCCGGATGATTATGTCATTGCCACAGGTGAACAGCATTCCGTGAGGGAATTCTGCCTGTTGGCTTTTAAGCGTGCCGGAATTGAACTTCGGTTTGAGGGAGAAGGGGAAAATGAGAAGGGGATAGATGTAAAGACCGACAAGGTATTAGTTGAGGTGTCGCCCGATTTTTATCGTCCTACAGATGTGGTTAACCTCTGGGGAGACCCCTCAAAGGCAAAGAAAGAGCTTGGGTGGGATCCCAAGAAGAAGACCAGCTTTGAGCAACTTGTTAACCTGATGGTTGATGCGGATATGGCAAAGGTTGCCATGGAGAAGGCCGGAGAGAAGGTGAAGCTTAATCTCGCGGAGTATTTAGAGAAAGGGATTGTGAAGTAGTTGGGCGAGTGGCATTTTAGGCGAGGCAGGCGATATCGGCATTGAAGGCGTGGCAGGCATGAGGGAAAATTTAATTTGATGTATTTGGAGGGTATTATTTTAAGATGATATTATTTATAGATGCTGAATTTGTTGATAATCAAGAGGTAATCGAGCTTTCCGTGTGGAATCATGAAGGACGGGAAGTGTATCATAACTTTTTCAGGCCCACGGAGATAGATGAGTGGCCCGTGTCTGAAGGCGTTCACCATATCAGCCCTCGGGATGTGGAAGGATGCAAGACGTTCGGAGAATGCCGCAAAGAGATTCAGGCTATATTTGACCGAGCTGAATATATAGTGGGCTTCGCTACATCGGGAGATGTGGCACATCTTGCAAAAAGCGGTATCAAAGGCCTTGACCGGAAGCAAGTTATTGATATAAAGAATCTGTTCTGGCTATATGTTGGTATAGAGCGTGACTATGATTTTTACGCCATTCCGGGACTTTCGAGAGTTTCAGAAATGTTGGGAATCTCTTTCGGGGAGAAGGGGGCTCATTCAGCTTCTGAAGACACTCTGGTAACCCTAAAATGTTTCAATGAGCTCGCGTCCATGATACCCGGGAATCCATATTCGGAGAAAACTGAGGAAAACTTTGTTAAAGCAATGGCTCAGTTCAGAGATGAATTTGCCATTGCCAAAGATGCCTACGAACGCAGGAAAGCTCACGGCTGGATTCATATATATAAGGGTGAAGGAGGGGTATATAAGGTGCTTTTCAAGAGAAAGGAGCCAGAAGAGACAAAGCAGCTTGTTGGAAAAGTGGAGGTGGGAGACCTTTCGAAAGCTGAGTCGGAGATCCTGGGAGTGTTTCAGCGGAGGATGATTCAGGGGCACCGCACATTATTCCGGCTTACGAAAAATGACCTCAAAAAACTGTTGGCTTATCAAAATGAATATGGAGACGAAGAGGAGCATTCCTTGAACAAGAAGCTTGTGCAGTTACAGAAGATGTTCAGATGATTTGCGAGAAATGCTGAAAACTCCGGCCAAAATTGCAAATGAGAGAGCCGTATAAAGGCAGCAAGAAATTGATATTTCGAATGCCGTAACGGCGAAAACCATAGTAACGATCGTCGCTCCAAGTGTCTGACCTACAAGCCGTGCTGTGCTTTGCATTCCTCCTGCGCTCCCGGAGCGTCTTATGGGAGTGGCGATTACCATGACGATATTATTGGGGGTCTGGAACATTCCGAAGCCGATGCCACACAAAGCCATGCGCCATGCAATCTGCCAAGGCGAAACGCCTGCCGAGGGCAACAAAAGAAGTGAAACTATGCCTAAGGCATACATTCCCATGCCGCAAGCCGCTGTCTTTTCGGGATTGTGTCTCTCCACGAAACGGGCTGCAAGAGGCGAGACGGCCATCGTGGCCAACGACCAGGGAGTCATCATCAAACCAGTTGTTATTTCAGAAAAACCGTAGCGGTCGTGAAAAAGGAAAGGGAGAGAAATCATCGCTATGTTCTGGGCAATGAAAGAGCCGACCGATGTGAGAATGCTCAAAGAAAAAAGCTTGCTCCGAAAAAGATCAACAGGCAGCATCGGATCTTGGAGACCCAATTGGCGTTTGATATAGGCTACACCCACCACCAGACCTATTGTCAATAATGCAGTGGCGAGCCACGGATCACCTTTCCTTGAGAACATGCCCAATGCATAGAAAAGCAGTCCGAACACTACCATATTCTCAAATGCGCTTATCCAGTCAAACCCCTTTTTGCCGTATGATTCCCTATCGTTTTGGGGATTTTCGGGCAATTTTGCCTTGCCGATAAGGAAAGCCGCTATTCCAAAAGGTATATTGATAAGGAAAAGCCAATGCCAGGAAGCCACAGATAGAACGGATCCGGCAATTGTTGGTCCTGCGGCCGTTGATATTGCAATCACCATGGCGTTAAGAGCGAGTCCGCGTCCAAGAACTTTCTTGGGATATATCAACCTGGTCAAAGCTATGTTTACTCCCATTATGCAAGCCGCCCCGACCCCTTGCAATGCTCTGGTGGCCAAAACCCATTCGAAATTGGGAGAAAGCGCACAACCTATTGAAGCAACTGTGAAAATTAATGTGCCCGTCAGGAAAGTTAACCGATAGCTACCCTTGTCGCCAATCGCGGATACAGGAATAAGAAGCATTGTGATGATAAGCTGATAGATGGTGACTATCCATACAGCGTTTGAATCCGACACCCCGAAATCAGAACTTAACACCGGCAACGCCACATTCACAATCGTTCCGTCGAGCACAGTCATGACCAATACCATCATCACCGCGAAGATGGCAGGATAGGAACGGATAGAGAAAGAGCTGGTATTAGGAACTGAATCGCACATATATCTCCTTAACGATTCAAAGGATAAAAATCGTATTTACTGAAGGGGAAAGCATGGCGTATTTTAGTAGAATTGTAAAATCGTGTAAAATGTATTATCTTTGCTGAAAAGAGGAAAATATGGTATCAGAAAAAGAAAATAATCCACGTTATGGCATCGGGGAGCAGGACTTTGGCGGTTTGCGAGAAAGAGACTGCATATATGTTGACAAAACGCAATTTATAAAGGGTATTGTAACATCAGGTCCCAAATATTATTTCCTTGCCCGTCCCCGTAGATTCGGGAAGAGCCTTTTCTTATCTACACTAAGATATTTCTTTGAGGGAAGGCGTGAGCTTTTCAAGGGGCTCTATATTGATACCACCGACTGGGACTGGGCAGAATACCCCGTTCTTCGGCTCGACCTTAACACCGACCGTTATTCCGACCAAGGGAAGCTGGAGGTAGTGCTCGATAACCTTTTCAATCAATGGGAGAGTAAGTATTCCATAAACAACATAGCTTCCGACTACTCCCAACGATTCAACAATATTATCCGCATTGCCCATGAGAGGACAGGGAAGGAGGTGGTTATCCTGGTTGATGAATATGACAAACCACTTGTGGGGAATCTTAACAAGGAGGATAACTTTGAGCATTACCGTTCCAAACTCGCCTCGCTTTATTCCAATTTCAAAAGCTCGGCAGAACATATCAAGCTTGTATTCCTGACAGGTGTGAGCAGGTTCAGCAAGCTCAGTGTGTTTTCAGACCTTAATAATATCAGGGACATAACCTTTGACAATGAATATGCCGATATCTGTGGCATCACGGAAAAAGAATTGCTGGAATATTTTCAAGTTGGCATAGAACGCCTTGCAAAACGGGAGCGCACAGACTATGACGGAGCCATAAGAATGCTAAAAAGGAACTACGACGGATACCGTTTTGCGGAAGAAGGGAGTGAAATTTATAATCCATGGTCTCTCCTTAATGCCATGCAGGAATCAAAGATAGGAAACTACTGGAATGATACCGGCATGCCGACTATTGTGGCCGAATCGCTGAAACGGGTGGGGGCTGACCTGGAGAAAACATTTGATTCCTTATGCGAAGACGATGACCTCAAAGGGCTTGACCTCCTTAACCCGAATCCACGGGCGCTGCTCTATCAGACCGGTTATCTCACCATAAAGAAATATATACGCAGCGTGCGCAAATACCGTCTCGGCATTCCGAACCGGGAGGTTAAGAAAGGGTTGTTCAACGTATTGCTTCCCTATTATGTGAAATGCAAGATGGAGAACCCTAAACAGACAGTAAGCGGGATAGTGACCGGTTTCATTCTTGGGGATCCGCAGGAAGCCATGCTCTGCATGCAGTCATATTTCGCGGGTATCGATTTCAAAATGAGAATCGACAATGAGAACAATTTTCATAATGCCTTCTACCTGCTGATGGATTTGATAGGGCTTGACACCGAGACAGAGGTTCATACTTCCGACGGAAGCATAGATATGAAAGTCGAGACAGAGGATTATATCTATATCATAGAACTCAAATATGATCATACGGCCGAAGAAGCTTTGCAACAGATAAAGGATAAGCAATATGCCAGACCGTGGCATAACGACAACCGAGAAATTATCTTGATCGGAGCCTCCTTCTCCTCGTCAACGCGATGCATAGAGGATTGGAAGATAGAGAAGAGTGGTCAAAATAATATAGGTTTCAACATTAACATTCTTTGTTAGCATTGCTAAACTTTATATAACATTAAAATCTACATTATTGAAATGAGGTTTTATAGTGTTAATGTCCGGCATCGTTTCATAGTCTCCATATATTAGCCGTAAATAGTGATCAAAATTAGAGGGGACAGGTAACATGAAACCTTCAAACGGAACTCTAATAGTTTCTTTGAAATCATCTTCAAATCTTGGTTTTGGGAAAACTGATCCAAGGCAATGACGAAATGTTTTATTTTTTGATTTTCTGATTGGTAATAATTCCATGATGGGGAACATAATTTCTTTGAAAAGAAATCTATAAAACATAATTCGATATTTTCTGAAAGTTTTGTTTTTAATCTTTTGGGAATTTAATACCCCTTTATACCATAATTTTGAAGCAAAAGAAAAGATTTTAATTGACTTAGAATGATAAATAGGGAAAATATCAATGTAAAGTCCCTTAAATTTTGTCCATTTGTCAGAGTCATTTGTCTCTTTTACAACAGACGTACACTCTCTTAATTTAGCGAAGGGATGAAGATATTCCGGATCGTTATGGTAGTCATGAAGAATATATTCTCCGTTGGATTTACTAAGAATTTTAATGAGTTTTTTATAATCCTTACGTTCCATTTCAATATCCAAATCATCATCCCAAGGGATAAAACCACCATGCCTAATTGCTCCTAAACAGGTACCAGATGATAGCCAGTAATTAATATTGTTTTTTTTACAAATGTTATCAACAAACAAGAGCATCTTTAGAAGATGTATTTGCATTTGCCTTAGAGAGGATCCGTCTGGATTAAACTTCTTACGTAAAGTAGATTGCAAATCGTGGTCAATCATTATGCTAAATGGTTATGTGGATGGAATATTGTAACCTTAAATTTTAGAATCTATAAAATGGTACCTATTCATAAGTTTGTAAGCTGTTTTATTTAAACAAGCTTTAACATAATAGATTATCCACATAGCCGAGCCCCCGAGACAAGAGGCAAGAGCGTA
>CAMWXH010000110.1 GCA_947178165.1 uncultured Porphyromonadaceae bacterium
ATCCCATTGAACATTCTGGCTACGGTCGGCGTAATATTCAAAAATTTCTTGAGTCTGATCATCAGAGAAATATAGACTTATGGGAATTGGCTCGGATTTTATATTTTCTTCAATACCATCCCAAGAGGCAGAGATGGCGTTGACAACCATCTCATCCCGGCTCAAGGTTACGGAGAAAACATACGATATCCCCGGCTGCAGGTTTGCAAAATCGCCATCCGGGATGTAGCTGAAGCTTTTGTCATAGCCACCCACATTGAAATCGATCCTGAACAGTTCCTTACCCGTCATGTCGGTCGGCACAAGCAGGGCCTCACGGGTGAGAAAGCCTTTAACCGGGATAATATCTCCGAAAGCATCACCGGTGAGCTCACCCTCGGCAAATGAGGCTACGGTGCAGCCCTTGAAGGTGACTTTGGCTTTGTTGAGATCATATTCATTTATGATTCTTTCATCTGCGGTGCTGAGGTAACAGCTTACTTTGGCCATCTGGTGCTTGAAAGTCAAGCTGACGGGATTTTTGTAGCTCTGATTTTCAGCAGTGGCTGCCAGATAGTCAATTGAGGAGAAATCTGAAAGTTTCGACTGATCGGCAATCGAAACACCGGTCTGCTGTTCAGCCGGATACCAAGCCTTCACGGTGGCGGGGGAGGTTGTCTTCCAGTGAAGGATATTGGCGGAGTTATCAATATTTACACTGCCGTCAGTATTTAATGTGTATCGTCCAAGATTGGTATCAGACCCAATTCTCACACCGATTTCATCACCTTCCTTCCAGCGATCCTTGCCGTCGGCACGGCTCTTCATTCCTTCGACAGAAACAGTAAGATCCAATGGGTATTGTCCTGCCGGCAATGGTAGGCCCTGTTCAAAGTCATCCTGCGAGCAAGAGGAGACTAAGACAAAAAACAGCAGCGCCGGGAGCGTGTGCAAAATGTTTATATAGTAATTCTTCATCTTCTATTCTTGTAGTTTACGCGATTTTTATTGGACCGATATTTGTTCGTTATTACTCAACCTTCCACTCGATACCGGGTATATCCAGTAAATCCCATTCTTGGATGGTAGCCGTTACCAAACTCAGTCCGACTTTATCCACTTTAAAGTTGTAGGTGTACGCGTTTCCGGTCTTCCATTCCTGTCCGTTCAGAGAGATAGATCCTTGTCTCCGGTTCTCGGAATCCTCCTTGAATGAATATGTGAACCTTACCGTTGCTTCTGATGAAGCGTCAAACAGCTGAGGGAGCATTATAAGGGCATCATTATCGGCAAACAGATTGATTTGCTGACCGTTCTTCACGATTTTATCTTTGACGAATGTAATGGTCAATTTGTCGTTGCCCTCGTGTTCGGTAAATTCTATAATGCGGTCGTCGGTCTGTGTATTCTCCAATCGCGGAGCCGGTGTGATTGCGATCTTGGCTTTTTTCTTTAATCCTGAAATCTCTATTTTGTGAAACCGTACATAATCATCCTCCTTTATGGTTTTGTCGTCAAGCCTGGGAGCGAAATTAATCATAGACAGCAAGTGCCCGAATCTTAACGATATGGCATCAGCCTTATCGCCTTCGTTATATAACCGCCGATGGGTAGCCACGAGAACGTCAATAAGATCACTTCTGTCCTGGGCATCCTGCATTTCCTTGCCTGAGTATGTCGGCATTGTATAAACGAACGAAAGCTTGGAACCGTAATATTGTGGCAATGCTTCCGATTCGAGCGCTGATGACGGACTTACAGCGACAAACGAATGCTCATGCTTCGGAAGCCAATATTGAGTACCGTCATAATGCCAAACTCCGTCGCGATTAACTACTGAAGTTTTGTTGAAAACTATGTCGGGGGCCATATTGCCGGTTTGGAATTTCTTGTCACCATAAACCGAAAATTCGTTAATAACGGTGGGTGTCGCGCGCGTTTCGGATGCCACGTCAAACGACATTTCTACACCCCTGCCTGCCTCCGGCTCATAAACGGAGTCAGAGCCGCACGAAGTGAAGCACAACATGCAGCAAATAATGAGAAAGGTTAGTTGAGTTGGAATGTATTTCATATTGCAATTGATTCTGATTGGAATTGTATTTAGCTGTCAATAAATAGATTATGGAATAACATGGCTTATAATCAATCTGCAGGTCGGAACAATTCACAATTATCCATTTACAAAATTATAAATTTTTTTTTGAGAAACCGAATTTAGATTCACAAAATAATAAAAATAATGCTATGAAATCTTAAAATCAGCTGCCTGAAAGTAATAGGTGGCATAATCTGGTATCTTAAATTACCAACATCCCGAAAGGCAGAATTACGGTATAAGGCCACAGCTTTGATAAAGAAGTTAATCAATCCATGAAAGAAGGAGAGGGTCGTCATTTTTGACTCACCCTCTCCTGTGTTCAACAGACTTAAATTTAGCGAAAGCGTATTCTTCACATAATGATCTCAGGCATTCTCCCTTCCCTTGCTCACTGTCACCAGCCAAACACCGGAAAATATCAATATGATGGCAAGACCTTTTAACGGGGTGAATACGTCAAGCCCAAGGCTGATACCTGTAATGGTCGCTACTATCGGCTGAACGTAATTATACATTCCAACTAATGTTGGCCGAAGTCGCTTCTGCCCTATCATTATGCAGACGTAAGCCAGAAACGTTCCGCATACAGCCACATACCCGATCCCTCCCCATTCCATAGGCGCAATAGAATGCCAATCGGTGGAGATGATCGAATTTATACTTCCCGGGAAAGCCACCACAGCCGCCGAAAGGAACATCCATTTCATCAACGTGACAAGGCTGTATTTGCGTATGAAATTACGATAGAGTGTAAGATACAAGGCATAGCTTAATTGGGCACAGAGCACAATAAAATCTCCCAAAGCAGGCCTGTCTCCCCCTCCAACATTCCCGCTTCCCAAAATAAGGATCACAGCCCCGCAAGCTCCCAACAGGATTCCTCCCCACTTCTTTACAGTGACAGGCTCGCGAAGAAACACCCATGCAAGGAGCATCACCCACATCGGCATGGTGGTGGTTACGAGAGAGGCTTCGCCGGGAGAAGTAAGGCTTACGCCAAATATAAAGCACCCCTGATTCAGGAGAATTCCCAACATTCCGGCACCAAATAGCCGCAGTATATCTTTGGGAGGCACATGCTCTCGCGCAGTGAAGAGGGAAGCGAGCCAGAACAAGAGGGCGGCAGTGCCCACTCTGAAATCCACCATCACCACCGGAGCCACAATCCCTCCGGCAAACACCATCTTGGCCACCGGCGACATCAATCCCCACATAACATTGGCTCCCAACATGGCCAGATGGCCAATAACTTTACTTTGATTCATATAAATTATAAAAAACTGACCACTGCAAAATTAACACTATTCTTTAAAATATCTTCACTTCCAGTCCATCTTGTGCATTTAAAATAATTATAGTAATTTTGCGATAACCTATCGTGATTTATATATCGGAACAAAGCGATAGGCATAGATATAAGCCTGTTATCAGAATCATTAAAACATCAGAACAAACAATTGCTTATGAAATTTTCCGCAGACTTCAAACTCACTTTCCTAAGGGCACTTACACTCTTGGTTCCTATCTTCTTGCTCTGCTCATGTGGAGATGATGATGACGATGACGATATAATCTGGGATATGGCACCTGTCAATGTCGTGGTCAATATCCAAGATGCCGCCGGCAACAATCTCCTGTCACCATCAGTTCCCGGCAATCTTCAAGGCAAGAAGATTGTTGCGGAATACCAAGGGGAAGAATATGAATTAAATTGGGATGCGAGCGATCGGACACGTTACTATATGCCCTTTTTCTCAGGACTGACGCTACAAAGCGGCTACACTCTATCAGGCGACCATCTCGTACCGGATCAAAACAAGAATTATCTCTCTTTCGGAGAATTTGACGGAGCTGATAACCAGGACATATCCATATCCTTACATATCGAAGGTTATACAGATTCATGGGATATAACTGTTTCCCATCGCATTAAATGGAAAGGGAACACTCCACATGTGACCAATACAGCCACCCTTAATGGCAAAAACATACCTTATGATAAAATCATAATTACTCTTTAGATATCACAAAAAACTAACCACCACAAGAAGGTGAATGTGCTGTCAAAATGGTTCGTCCGGATTCTTTTTTGAGCACCAAATCAACAAGTAACACGGCATGTTCTTTTTCATCCTGTGGGGCATCTTTTGGTCGCCATGCCACAATGAACCGTATTGATGCAGAATCAACCAAATATCCCCTCCTTACCCACGTCTGCAACTCTCCTTGCATTTTCTGTGACAATTGGGCAAGAACCCTGTTACTGTCCAATTCATAAAGATAATTATCAACAAAACGAAGTGTCTGACCTGCCCTAAGAGACAATATCTCATTTTTTCTTGTTTTGAAAAAACCAAGGTTGACATCTCTGTGTGATAGCTGCAACACAATCTCATCTGGCATTCCATATTGCTCAAGACACATAAGATGCTCATCAGCTGGCATTCGGTCGAAAAGAGGCGTGTCCGTATGAAGGAACAACCTCTCTTTCGCTCGAGTTGCCCCGACATAATATCTCCTCAGATCTTTATTATGAAAATTTTGAAGTTTGGTTATAAGCATATAAACATCGTCAAACTCAAGCCCCTTGGCCTTGTGAATGGTAGAGACAACCACATCCACCCCTGAAAGGTCACAAAAATCTTCGATAGACGATTCAAAGACAAATTCTTTAAAGTCGGTATGATATTTCACCTTATTGGTCTGTTCAAACAACGAAAGGCATCTTTGCAGATAATGAACACTTGACGAATTGGCATACCGAGAGTAGGTTTTCTGTTTTGCCTTTTCCCATACATCATCTGGAATAACCGGTGTATGAGCGGCAACATCTATCTGTTTTAGAAACATGCGCACTTCAGCCATATTCCAGAACCTAAATCCATCCAGATTTTGAATCAGCCTACTGCTTAATCCATGTTTTCGCAACAAGGCTACCATAATGGTGGCCTCTTCATTGGTTTGAGTCAACACGCATATTGAGCCCTGGCGACGATGACTAAGCAAATCATTGACAAGCGGCTCGTACATTGTGCCGGAGATGTAGTGGCGTATAAATACACCACCTTCCATCTGATTCATTGAAACGATTGGATGAGTCTTCATCCTCCCGTTAATTTGATCAACAAACACATTAGCAAAATCAACTACACGGCGCGAACTTCGATAGTTCTCTGTCATCTCAATGAATCGAGCATCTGATTCTTTCAACAATTGCGACATATAGCGGGAGTCTGATCCACGGAATTCAAAAATATTCTGGTCATCGTCACCCACGGCAATAACACGCATCTCTTCGTTAAACGCCATAAGAGCACGCAACAGTGCGTATTCCTCGGCACTCATATCCTGAGCCTCATCAATTACCAAAACGGTCTTTGCAATGCGATTAGGCTCTACTTCACCATTCACTATCATTTGTGTAGCCCTCG
This sequence comes from uncultured Porphyromonadaceae bacterium, assembly GCA_947178165.1. Classification (GTDB taxonomy): domain Bacteria; phylum Bacteroidota; class Bacteroidia; order Bacteroidales; family Muribaculaceae; genus Lepagella. Next base: position 5,512 of record CAMWXH010000110.1, read on the forward strand.
ACACAACATCCTTGACACTGTCAAGACTGCCAATTCTTCCCAAGAGATCGAAACAATAAGAATGGAATGTCTTTATTTCAACAAAATGAGCGGCATTACCAATTAGTCCCAACAACCGTTGTTTGAACTCTGTGGCGGAGGCTCGCGAAAACGTAAGCATTAAGAGCTGTTCATGCTTCACATCTTCAAGCAATAGCAACGAGGCGAGCTTATGCACCAACACGCGCGTTTTCCCACTACCCGGACCTGCCGCCACCACTATGCAACGCGACTCCTTATCGGAAATAATCTCCAATTGTTTTTCAGAAAGGCTTCCGAAAATATGTCTATACTTCTCAGGTGTCACATTACGCTCTATCTCTCGGATACGTTCTCCTTTAAAATATTTTGAGATAAACCGTCTATAGTCCATCTGGAAGTAATCATATACATATTGCAACGCGGCTTGATAATCCCGCACCATCAGATTGGCAAACTCACCAACAATATGAATCTGTTGAATCTTTTGTCGGTAAAACTCATTAAGCATCCGGTAATCCTCCTGCTTGTAACGCATCCTGTTATCTTTGATGCGGCGTATATCCATAGCGTTATATAGCACCATAAAACCGCCTTCAAGCTTTAATGCCCCAATCTTTGACAGATATAGCAACGCTTCCTCAACATCCTCTAATTGCACATCCATCATAGATTCCAGCAAAGTGCTGCCATGGGTTTTAAGGTCATTCAACAGCTCCACAATAGAGAACCTGACATCATTATTTTTTATATCTGCTTCATTTTTTTGCAATGTGATTTTATACAGCCATCCTATTGCAAACTGGCATATCTCCAGACGCTTCTCAAATCGCTGAAGTGTGGATTCAATATCTGTCTGGCCTGTCAATTCAATGTTATTGGCTCCATCCTCCTTCTTTCGCACATAACCTTTGACGGTAAGAAAGTATAATAGTGTTCGTATATCTTTTTCTGTAGCCGTTTCTACCCCCTCTTTTTGGGCATTGTCGTTGAGTTGCTTGTACGAGATGCGACAACTTTCGGGAGACAGATACCCAAGAATGTAACGCTCGAGTTTCGTGAAACGCTCCAAAAGCCGTTTCGATTTATTCTCCGAGTCACCTGAATCATACAGATAGGCAGATATATCTTTTGAATCAGCAAGAATGCCTTCTTGACGCATACGAACCACACAGGAAACCACTTCTCTTTTACTGAGGCCAAGGATATCAGCAAGATAGTCTATGCGTGACTCCGATTCCGCATCTTGAATTTTGGATGTGTATTTCTGCGATATAAGGGATTTTATTATCCGGACTGCCTTATCCACCTCCTCGTTTTCAAAAAGTAACGATTCCGTGATACGCTGTCTGGCTTCCTCCATATCCTTTACTGTTATACCCGTGGCATAAACATGCGGGACGTTGTTTCCTCGCTCCAGATACCCGGCTTGCTCAAGAGCCGCCAATGCCGTGCGTACCCGTGTCTCAATGTCGGATACAGAATCATCCCAACCGGCCTGTCGCGCAATCTCCAGTGCGGAACTACACACTCGCATCCGTTGTCTGGTCATGTCTTTTACTGCCTTCCAAACCTGTTGAATCTCACTAATGCTCAGTTTTGTCTGGTTTAAGAGTATGAAATGTTTATCAAGATCTGCGTCGCTGTATAATACGAAACATCGGGCTTCAATGTGCGGATCACGACCTGCTCGACCTGCTTCCTGGATGTAGTTCTCCAACGAATCAGAAATATCATAGTGAATCACTAACCCCACATCCTTCTTATCAACCCCCATTCCGAAAGCCGAGGTTGCCACAATAATTCGAACCTTATCATTCATGAAGGCATCCTGATTAGCAATCTTGTCTTCTGCATCCATCTTGCCATCGAATGGTAATGCTTTGAAGCCATCTCGTGTTAATTTAGCCGCCAATTGTCTGGTACGCTTGGTTCGGGATACATATACAATTGTAGGGGTTGACGATTCTGCAATCAATGAGCGCAATCTTACATACTTCTCCTCATCGGTATCAACATGAATAACAGAATAACGCAAGTTTTTACGGGCTGATGAGGAGGCAAAAATCTCAAGTTCGATATTTAGCGTCCTCTTGAAGTAGTCGCAGATATCCTGTATCACTTTCTGCTTCGCTGTGGCCGTGAAACAGGAAATCGGTATCGGGTCACAACGTTTTTTCTTTTGATACTGACTGAGAAATTTGCCGATATATAGATAGTCCACCCTGAAGTCTTGTCCCCAGGAGGAAAAACAATGTGCTTCATCTATCACAACGCGCACTAAATGGCGTGCCAGCAATATTTTTTCTATAGTCTTTGACCGCAGCATCTCAGGAGAAATGTATAATATAGAGGCATCCCCATCCATCACACGCTGTATGGCTTCTGAACGACTGAGAGGATCGAGCAAACCATTTATAGTAACAGCATCCGTGATGCCTCGGTCAGCAAGATTGTCAACCTGATCTTTCATCAATGATTGCAAAGGGGAGATGACAACTGTAAGCCCATGCACTGAAAGACCTTCCATTAGGGCTGGCAATTGGAATGTTAACGATTTACCTCCCCCCGTAGGGAAAATGGCCAATAGCGATTTATTTCCTACGGCCGCACGAACTGCATTCTCCTGCAGTGGTTCCCCATCATAGGTTCTGAACTTCTCAAATCCGAAGAATCTCTTGAGGCTAACATGCACATCAAGTTCTCTATTGCAGTATTCACAACCATCTTTACATTTATTATGGCGAAGCTGACGCACAATATTCTCAACATTAGGAAAATTATGCAACACCCATGCCGGTGTTATTGAACGGCGATCTGAAGTATCAACCAATGCAAGCGCGTATGCCAGTTCACATGGAAACTTCCTCACTGCACTTTCTATGTCAGCATGCCAGCAAATCCTGTCTCTATACTCTGAACGTATCAGCTTCGCCAAAGAATCCTTGGATCCGGATTTTGCATTGACAAAAGCCAAGAATCCCTTAAACTCTTTTATGTCTTGAAGGAGCGTGGCATAAATCATCCGCCTAGAGACTGGCAGCCTCTCCCAAATTGCAACTTCATCCATCAGCAGATCACGGGCTTTCTCACAATCGTTGACAGGATTATTCAATTGCTCGCTTATTAGTTTATCATCCTTAACCAGACTATGATAAGGCCGTTCCGGAAAAAGTAATGGAGCCATGAAGAGTGTATCAACCAACGTATATGAATGGTTTCCATCACTAAACAAGTATTTAGCGTCATGATTTATGATGTTATGACCGCATACAAAAATCACATCTCTAAGAAAAGTTATCAGATCTTTCTTATTTGCAGAATGATGCACAGCACCGTCCCACCGAATAGCCCCAATGTCATGAATCTTATTATCGTGCAAACCGGTCTCTATGTCCACAAAAGCATAACGCAATGGGGGAACTTCCACATTCTGCGAATGAGGAGACCTGTTTTCTGTCCGGTTAAATGCATCGATAATTTTATTCCAAAAAGACATTTATCTTGGAGTTCTTACATGTAAAAAATTTCTCCTCACAATTTAAGGCTTAATTTGAGAATCCTCATAGTCCGATGGTTTATATGGACTTTTGACTTTATAGGTGCAAAAATAGCAAGTATTCTTATATTTTGCAAGTCATGATATGGAAATATCTTCCTTGTAGAGGCAACTGACAACTGCAGATTTACCACAATTCTTTAAACTATCTTCACTTCCACCCCTTCTTGTGCATTTAAAATAGTTATAGTAATTTCGCGGTAACCTATCGTGATTTATCGAAACGAAGCCATGTTTGGTAGTCCATTCTGCAATCATTGAGCAAATACTATCTTGCAGACACCGGGATACGTTTTGCAGAA
>CAMWXH010000111.1 GCA_947178165.1 uncultured Porphyromonadaceae bacterium
TTAAACCTTATCACGCCGATGGTACTGCGAAAGCGGGAGAGTAGGTAATCGCCGCTTTGAGCGAGCCTGATCAGATGATCAGGCTCGCTTTTTTTGTTTTAGGCGATATTCTTATGTAGGGTCGCGGCCTGCCGCGACAATATCAGATCGGATAGGCGGAATAGGCGATTTGGGAGGAATAGGCTGTTTCCTTATGTAGGGTCGCGGCCTGCCGCGACAATATCAAAACGAGTAGGCGGAGTAGGCGTTATGGGTGTTGTAGGCGTAGTAGGCATTATGGCCATTATTTATATATAATTTCAGAGTTCAAACAATTAATAATATTGTTTTTTCGTTTTAAAATAGTATTAATAATTTTTGTTTTGAAGAATCTCATTATCTTATATTTCCTTTTCCTTTTCTCGTTATGTTCTTTTGCCGCAAATGTCAATATTTCGGGCAAGGTGATTGATGAAAAGGATAAGCCGGTTGAGTTTGCTACTGTCAGGGTTGCGGGAACTGCTATTGGCACTAATACTGACCTTCAAGGCCAATATTCTCTTTCTTTATCTGAGAGGGATACAATTCCTGTTGTGTTCAGCTGTATCGGATTCAAGACTGTTGAACGCCAGCTTATTGGTGCTAAAGGGGATATCACATTAAATGTGAGATTATATCCCAATGATACTGAACTGCAAGAGGTGGAAGTGTTGGGGTTTAGAAATAGCATCAACGGGATGCAGAGTTTCGACACTGAATCTTTTAAAACTTCTCCTGATGTTTCCGGTGGCAGTGTTGAAGCTATGCTTGCTACTATGCCCGGTGTCAACTCCTCGAATGAGATGAGTTCGCAATATTCGGTTAGAGGTGGAACGTTTGACGAAAACTCAGTGTATATAAATGGGGTTGAGATTTATCGTCCGCAGCTTGTCAGAGCCGGTCAGCAGGAGGGATTGAGTATTATCAATCCTGATATGGTTGGCCATCTTAAATTTTCAGCAGGAGGTTTTCCGGCGCGTTATGGAGACAAGATGTCTTCTGCCCTTGATATAACTTACAGAGACCCGCAAGCTTTTGAAGGTGCTGTTTCCGGTAGTCTTATGGGCGCGTCGTTGACTATCGGTCAAAACTCGGGAAAGTTTTCTCAGCTTCATGGTTTAAGGTATAAAAAGAATAATTCTTTGCTTTCAAGTATGGAGACAAAGGGTGAATATGATCCATCCTATTTTGATTATCAGACCAACCTTACTTGGAAGCCTAATGATAAATGGACGGTAAATTTCTTAGGCAATATAGCGATTAATAATTATAACTTTAAGCCTAAGGATCGAGAAACCTCTTTTGGCACGGCTGAGGATGTGAAACAGTTTAGGGTTTATTTTGATGGCGAGGAGAAGGATAAGTTTGAAACTTATTTGGGAGCCTTGCAGATAACTTATCGACATAACCGAGCCACATCGTTCACATTCAATGCCTCGGGATTTCTGACCAATGAATTTGTTTCCTATGATATTTCCGGTGAATATTGGCTTAATCAAGCCGGCACATCAGGAAGTGAGGGGATAGGGGGCGAACTTGGCGTGGGCAAATATATGGAACATTCCCGTAACCGTCTTAAGGCTTCAGTTATTCAGATAGGACTGAAGGGAACGACCCGCTTCAAGAAGAATAACCTTACCTATGGGATAAATTACCAGAGAGAGAATTTCCGAGACAGAACTAAAGAATGGGAATGGCGCGATTCAGCGGGTTACTCTCTTCCAACATTGCCTGAGGGTGTGCATCTTGTATATAATCTCTATTCAAAGCAGGATCTTGCCACTAACCGGATGGCTATGTTCATTGAAGATGCCCTTCACTTTGACAATAATATTTTTTATATGTCATTGAATGCCGGCGTGCGTTTATCATATTGGGATTTCAATAAGGAATTTCTTGTATCTCCACGTGTGAATTTCAGTTTCTCTCCTGTTAATTACAATAACTGGAATTACAGGGCGGCTTTGGGTATGTATTATCAATCACCATTCTATAAAGAATTTCGTAAGCCGGAGACAGATGAATTTGGGAATAGCACGATCTTCTTGAACAACAACATTAAATCTCCTCGAAGCATTCAGCTCGTGTTAGGCACAGACTATACTTTCCGTGCTATGAACCGGCCTTTCAAAATCACTGCTGAGGCTTATTATAAGAATCTTTCAAACCTCATTTCCTATGAATATGATAATTTGAAAGTGAATTATTCAGGGGTGAATGATGCCAAAGGCTTCACAACCGGCCTTGACCTCAAGTTATTCGGACAGTTTGTAGAGGGATCTGATTCCTGGATCAGCTTCTCCCTCATGAAGACTCAGCAGACTTTAGATGGAAAGAAAGTGCCTTTGCCAAGTGACCAAAGATACTCTGTTTCCCTCTTCTTCACCGATTATTTTCCGAAATTTCCAAAACTTAAATTTGCATTGAGAGGAATCTTTGCAGATGGTTTGACAATGACACCGCCGCATACTTCACGGGCTCATTCCTATTTCCGCGCTCCGGCCTATAAGCGTTTGGATGTTGGATTAAGCTATCAGTTTGTGGGAGCGCCTTCCGATAAGCCTCGTAAGGATAATTTCTGGAAACATTTCAAAAGCATTATAATTGCCTTTGATTGCTTCAACCTATTCGACATTAGCAACGTAAGCAGCTATTATTGGGTTACGGATGTGAACCGACTGCAATATGCTGTGCCAAACTATCTTACTTCAAGACAGTTCAATGTAAAATTGTCTGTTGAGTTTTAAAGATGTAGAAGTCTGGAATTCTTGTTTCCTTGTCGTTTTTTTTGTAATTTCGCATAATATTAAATCAGTAAGGCAAAAAATTATTGTCTTGACAAAAAAGGAAATTACAGATAATGGCACAGAAACCGAGCATACCAAAGGGAACACGCGATTTCTCACCCTTGGAAATGGCGCGTCGTAACTATATTTTCGATACTATCAAGAAGGCTTTCGGACTCTTCGGCTATAAGCAGATAGAAACTCCGGCTATGGAGAATCTTTCCACCCTTATGGGTAAATATGGCGAAGAGGGGGATAAGCTTCTTTTTAAGATTCTTAATTCGGGCGACTTCCTGAAGTCTTGTTCTGATGAGGAGCTGACTGCACGTGTGCTCCCTAAACTCACAAATAAGCTTTGTGAGAAAGGATTGCGATATGATTTGACAGTGCCCTTTGCACGCTTTGTGGTTCAACATCGCGGAGAACTTCAACTGCCATTCAAGCGGTTCCAGATTCAGCCCGTTTGGCGTGCTGACCGTCCGCAGAAAGGTCGATACAGGGAATTTTATCAGTGTGACGCTGATGTGGTCGGTAGCGACTCGCTGACCAATGAGGTTGAATTGCTTTCTCTGATCGACACTGTCTTTTCCGATTTAGGCATAAATGTGGCTATCAAGCTCAACAACCGCAAGATTCTTGCAGGAATTGCAGAGATGATCGGCCATGCCGACAGGATTGTTGATATCACCGTAGCCATAGATAAGATCGACAAGATCGGAATCGAAAACGTTAATGCCGAGTTGCGGGAGAAAGGTCTTGATGAAACGGCGATTGAAGCGCTTCGCCCTCTTCTTACCCTTTCAGGAAGCAACGAAGAGAAGTTAGAGACCCTCTCAAAGATGTTGGCTTCTTCAGAAACCGGAATGAAGGGCGTGGAAGAGCTGAAAGAGGTGTTGACAGGTATTGACGCTCTTGGCCATAAATGTGATGTGGAAGTGGATGTCAGTCTTGCCCGCGGATTGAACTATTATACAGGCACTATCATCGAAGTCAAAGCTAAGGATGTGGAAATAGGCAGCATCACCGGCGGAGGAAGGTATGACAACCTCACCGGAGTGTTCGGCATGCCGGGCCTATCGGGTGTGGGAATATCATTTGGTGCCGACCGTATTTATGATGTGATGAATCAGCTTAATCTATACCCGGAGAGTGTCACTCAGGCAGTCAGGGTAATGTTCGCTAATTTTGGTCAAAGGGAGGCTTTACAATCGCTCAAATATATCAAGGCACTTCGTGAAGCCGGCATCTCTGCGGAGCTTTATCCTGATTCGGCCAAAATGAAGAAGCAGATGTCGTATGCTGACTCAGAAAAGATTCCCTACGTTGCAATAGTAGGGGAGAGTGAACTTGAAGAGGGTATGATCATGCTTAAGAATATGGTTGACGGAGGCCAGGAGAAAGTCACTATTGAGAAGCTTATTGAAACAGTAAAAGGGTGAGGCATAACGAAAAATGCTATGGAAAATTTAATAACTAAACAGGATTTTTTAGTATGGCAGCCAAATTATCCTGAAATCACTGAAACAGATCCTTATTATTGGGAACTTTCTAATAAGTTAGTAGAGGTGGCCAAGGGTAATCCTTTTTATAAAGAGTTGCCACAATCGGTGATAAAAAGAGTTGCACTTTGCCTTACTGGCTATATTCAGGATGTTGTTTCCGATGCCGGGATATGGCGTTCGTTTGTTGAAGCGAACAGGAAACTGTATGGCTGGAGTGTGCCTTTTCATGACACGCCGGAAGAATACATAGATTATGAGCTTAATCGGGAAGATGTGAGATTCCTTGTATGGTATGCCATAGCTATGGGTTACGAAGATAAGCGTGATATCTATCCCCATGATAAAGGTCTCCTTGAATTGGCCGATGTATGGTTTGAGCATTTGGAGGGGATATATGAGGAGGCGCCCGTGCCTGAGACCTATAATATATCGCGCGGGCTCGATTTCAATGATCAGGAAGATAGTAAGGATATATATCGGCTCGGTCAGTGGCTATTCTTGCATTGCTACTTGATTACGCCAGCCTTTTCCATGACATTGGGGGAAATTATGAGCGATCCGGAGTTGCGAAAACAGGAGAATCTTCCGATGCTTCACGAGCGTCTGGAACAATCTATGATGCAGGATCCGACAGGCCCCCTGGCACTCTTCATATCCGAGTGGCTTTACCTTATCCTTAATGGTAAGCTTTTGAAGCGCAAGGAGGAGAATGGGGAAATACATCCCTATTATGATCGCTTTACAAAAGCTACAGGTGGAAAAACCATAGAATTTTTCGATACATACGAGTCAATGAACCGATTCTTTATTGAAAAGCTTGGTTGGGAGGCAGGTGAGGAACATCTCCCAATGATGAAGGGAGAACGCGATTTCGTATTGATGGTCAACAGGAATAAGGGTATGTTGGCGGCGCGGAATGTGGCGCGCTGCATTGCATCGCCCGAGAATCCATATTACGACAAAGAATATGCGAAAGATCACGCCTTTGACCTCCTGACAGTAAGGGGACTCTGTCCGGGCGACTTGCTCAGAGTCATATTTGAAAACAATTGGCTTCCTGATGCGCGCTTCCCTCACACAGATGATACCAAATTGGTAGGAGAGAACCGCGATTTCATTGCCAGATGTTATTTGCAACAATATTATGTAGGTGATTGATAATATGTTAACTTTGGCGCACGGTCACTTCAGTTGCACCGAAGCCGTATTTTAGAAATGATGCATCCTGCAGATCGCAGGATGCATATTCTTTTGAAAGAAGTTTCCTGACCTCCTTGCGAAGCACCCCGTCTCCCTTGCCGTGAATGAAAATAATCTTCTGTCCAATCCTGCGGCAGTGACTCCTCATAGTTTTCCGAACGGTGTCAAGTTGCAATTGAAGCATAGCGAAATTGTCCATTCCCGCCGTGCTGTCAACCAATTCGTAGATATGAAGGTCAACTTCAATTGGAGCAAGCACCTTATGAGGATTGCTTTCGGGAGAACCGCCGGCATTCTTTTTACGCTTGGGAGCTTTTTTATTAGAATTGCTGATCGACCTTTTTAAATCTTGAGCCTTATCTTTAATTTGGAGAAAAGAGATTTCATCCTCCTCAAACATATTAGCATAAATGGGTGACACCAGCTCAATCTCTTTTTCAACGCGTCTTTGCAACGGTCTTCTTCTGCCTGCTTCAAACCCCGACATAGAATGCAAATTTTTATGATTCTGAAGAAGAGATTAACTCTTTATTTTCCTATGAATTTCTTCTTATTGAATATGCTTCCAAGCTTCAGGGAAATGACGCCAAACAATGCTTCTCCAAAAATGGAGGAATTCATTTTAGAAGTTCCAAGCTGGCGGTTAACAAAAATTATAGGCACCTCCACAATCTTGAACTTCATGAAATGAGTCTTGAACTTCATTTCAATCTGGAAAGCATATCCTTTGAACTTTATATTATCAAGATTCATTGCTTCAAGCACCCGGCGACGGTAGCATACGAAACCGGCGGTTGCATCCCTTAGTTTCATCCCTGTCACCAGACGAACGTAGGCCGAAGCAAAATAAGACATCAGCACACGGCCCATAGGCCAGTTAACCACATTGACACCTGACACATAGCGGGAGCCGATTGCCATATCAGCTTCATGCTCCTTGCATTCCTTGTAGAGACGCGGAAGATCTTCCGGGTTATGGGAGAAATCGGCATCCATTTCTATGACATATTCGTAGCCGTTCTCCAAAGCCCATTTAAAACCGTGAATATAGGCTGTGCCAAGACCAAGCTTGCCAGTGCGGCATTCAAGGAATAAGCGTCCGGGATATTCGGACATTTTATTTCTTACGGCATCTTGAGTTCCATCGGGCGAGGCATCATCGATAATGAGGATATCGAATCTGTCAGGCAGAGACATAACTGCATCTATGATATTCGAGATGTTCTCGATTTCATTGTATGTTGGTATGATTACAAGAACGTCGGCCATATTTATTCCGTGCAACGATAGTTAAATTCATTGCAAATTTAGCAAATTATGCTGAAATTTCCCATTTTGCAATGAATTTTGTGGGATGATAAGATAATTTACTCTGACGCAGATATTCATTTCCCATATCATCTTCACGGTTCAGGAACTTGACTTCAGGAAATTTTTTCTGTATTTCGCGACTTAAAAGCGATGACAATGCTTGATATACACCTCGATATTCAATGTCGCCCTTTTCGGCGTGGATAATGAAAGTGTCGCCAACAGGCTCACCGAAAGTGTAACCTATTATCCTCCCTTCATATCTGAGCAGAAGTCCGAAGAATGGATATTGTGTATAGTTCTCTATAGCCTTCCCGATAGCTGAGCTTTCATAGTCGAATGTATCGCCCTCCTTATGATAGAGATTGAACTTGTCGTTAAAGTCAATCAGATCAACTGTCTGGCTTCCGTCGAGAATCTCCATCTCGTAATCGGAGAAGTGATTCATAAAGTAGTTCAGATGGTTGCGTTTCTTCTCCATCTTTTTTCCGGAGAACTTGAGGAACTGCTCAATGTCATATACATATTCTCTCCAATCAGGCAGATAGTCCGCATGAGATTGGGCACACTCCTCTATATTTTCAGGCGTGCATTCCTGGGGTTGAATAATGCGGGAAGAGATTGCATACGCATCACAGTAGTCTTTTATTAATTCCAGCGACTGATTTTCAGGAAGACTTCCAAGAGGCTTGTGGAAAAATACGCCACGCTCATCTCTCCCTTTTAGGAAAAGGGTATCTGCGATTACGCATATTTCATAATCAAAATAATCAGTCCAAAGCAATACGCCACCAACAGAGAAATCACAAGAACGTGACGGATATTCTGAAATGAAGTGCAGGAGCGTCTCCATATCATTCATTCCGGCTTTTCGAAATTTCAGTATTGTTGCTGGGACAGTTGAGATAACTGTTGGTCTGTTGCTGATAAGTGTGGTTTCCATAGTCGTATTTTGAATTGAATTAGCAAATGTGGTGAAAGGGTTAAATTGCAAAGCAATAAGATTGTGTGTTTAGCTCACCACTATAACATTGGGTTATCACTATAATAAATGTGAAACTATATTAATAACACTTGAAAAGGCGGAAAGGTGGAACGAAGTTTGTAAATATTTTTATACCTTTACACAAAAAGTAGAGGGATTCTGCATTAAAAGAATACTTAATTAGCAAAAACACACATAGATAGGATAATTGAATGAAATTAGAGAATCCATATAATCTTCCGATTGTCGATGCATTCATACGGCTTTATGGCGAACTGATTGCCGATAAATGTGCTTGGAAAGATAGAACGGTTCGATTCTTGCCATTGCCAGACTACGATAATAAATTTCGCGATATAATTGTGAGATACCGAGATGCTATCTATATCTCATCATCAGAAATCGGCCAGCTTGGCCTGACTCGTCCGGAGATATTTGCTTCCTTGGCGCATGAATTGGGCCATATCGTATATGGCATGCAGCCATTCGGGGTAGATGCTGAGACACGGGCCGACGGTTTTGCCGCCGAACTGGGACTTGCCTCGCAAATGATTTCCGTAATTGAAAAGATCATTCAATCCAGAAGATTTCGCGGGATAACGTCACAACTTGTTCAGAGAATACAATTTCTTCAGCATCTTGAAAAACCGGAGGTATTCCAAGAATGTTATTATGGTTGAAGGCAGGGCGAAGTTTAATCTCTCTCTTGAATTTGGAAGTTTTATCACTCTCTTAAATTTAAATGAAGTGGATTGAAACGCTCCTGCAAATGAATTTAAATATTAAAAAGTATGCAAAAAGTAAATTTCAACGGAATGACATTTGAGGTAGCCGGCAAATTGCCGGAGGCCGGTGATAAAGCAAAAGACTTTACGCTTGTTGCTCAGGATCTATCTGAGATAAAGCTTGAAGATTTCAAAGGGAAGAGGGTGGTCTTGAATATTTTCCCCAGCCTTGACACAGATGTATGTGCAGCTTCTGTAAGGAGATTCAATGTAGAGGTGGCAAATATGCCTAATACAGTTGTATTGTGTGTATCGATGGATCTTCCATTCGCGGCCGCACGTTTCTGCAGTGTCAACGGAATTGAGAACGTTATGACCGGCTCAGGTTTCCGTTCTGATTTCGGAGATGAGTATGGCGTAAGATTGAAAACAGGTCCTTTGTCAGATCTTTATGCCCGTGCATTGGTTATCATCGATGAAGAGGGGAAAGTGATTGGCAGTGAACTTGTGGAAGAGATCACGAATGAACCTGACTATGAGCTTGCAAAACGCTTGTTGAAATAATAGTAAGGTTTTGCACCGTAAGAATTAATCATTTAAACAGAAAAGCAGGACGAAAGTCCTGCTTTTTGTGATTCGTGCAGGATTCAAACCTGCAACCTTCTGATCCGTAGTCAGATGCTCTATTCAATTGAGCTAAGGAGCCAAAATGTGATTCGTGCAGGATTCAAACCTGCAACCTTCTGATCCGTAGTCAGATGCTCTA
>CAMWXH010000112.1 GCA_947178165.1 uncultured Porphyromonadaceae bacterium
ATATTTTCTCTATTTAAGAAATGATTTTGACATTCTCATTTAAATTAACTAAATTTGTATTCAAAGATTACTATTACAATGGGAATAAGAATCCGACTTTCCTTTATATTTTTTATCCTGTTCTCTATTATTCCGGGTCTAAGTTTAGCGAAGGATATCACTCATATCAGTGATTGGTATTGGCGTAATGCCAGTGATACCATGAAGCCTCTATCAGAGCGAATATTATGGTGCGACTCTCTGATATATCTGTCGCAGACTCAACAGGGAAAAGATAACGACCGGTTAATCTCGGTCATTATTATGCGTGGACGTCTTCTGCAAAACTCTATGCAATTTTCTGCTGCAATAAAGTCTTATACATCCGCTTTGGTGAAACTCACTAAGGGATCGAAAAGATATTATGAGGTGTTGCTTAACAGAGGATGTAGCAGTTGGTCAGACGGAAATAAGGAGAGTGCAACCCACGATTTTCAAGAAGTTATGACTTTCAGTAAACCTGACTCGCTTCGTTATCTTGATGTTAAGGCTTTGACGTTTTTATCTGGAATATGCAGGGATATAAAAAGGTTTGATCTTGCCACTGAATTTCACGATAAAGCGGGTCGATTAATCGCTGACGCTGAAAAGAAGAGTATTGCTAATCCGGAATGGAATGATGCCAAATGTGATTTTGCAAATGAGAAGGGATTGTATTTTCTCGTAAGAGGTGACTTGGAAAATGCAAATATATGGCTTAAAAAGGCTGAAGAATTATCTGCTGGTAGGGGTATAGAAAGTATTTCTCTGGTAAATCTTGGATTATTGTATATGAATCAGAACCGAATGGACATAGCTCTTAAATATTTTAATGAGGCGGCAACTAAAGGAGATGTCGAATTTGGTAAGCTGTTAGTGGCAGTCAATAGCATGCATATTTACATATCCCTGAAAAATTTTGATGCGGCACGTAAAATATCCGAGGAATATGGCAGCAGAATTGAATCCACTTCTCATTCCGAACTATTGAACTCATATTATATAAACAAGGCTCTGATAGAGGAAAACGAGTGTAACTTTGAGAAGGCCTTGACGTTCTGGCATCTTTCTGATAGCATTGAAAATCTTTCCGATAACCCGGTAGAGTTGAATAGAGTAGCTGAACATCTTACTAACATTATTGAGAAAAAGAACAGTGAGGGAGACAGTGGTAACACCAATTTCTTCTATATGATAATTGGGATATTAATCGCCATCCTTACCGGAGTGTTAATTTATCATTGGAATTTTATACGTAAACATAAGCTTGATAACATTCGGCTTCAATCTTTTCTCAAACAATCCAATAAAGATATGAGGGATCTGGAATCTCTTTATGAAGAAATCAATGAAAGAGAGGAGGATCAGACCTCTCCTGTAGGGATTAAATCCAAACATATTGTGGAAGCATTGTTTAAGAAGAAGTTGATTCTTTTGCATCCGGAATTGACCCGCAACGAAATGGATATGTGTCTATACCTTATCAAGGATCTGTCGGCAAAAGAAATAGCAGAGCTTTCTAACCGCTCGGTAAGAACAATCGAGAGTGTCAAGTATTCAATTAAGAAGAAATTGGGAATCAATGAACCTACTTATAACTATCTGAAACGAGTAAACGCGATGTCACTTCAGGATGTACGTGACGCAATGAATGCCCAGGCGGATAATAAGATAATTTAAAGGAGAGGGGAGGCCACTACATCAGATAGGCAAATAGCGGAATGTAGAGGTGGTTTAAGAGTCCAATTTCTCAATCTTCCAACCCTCGATGCAACGGGTTTGGGAAGAAAAAGCGGTGCCTATGAGATATACTTCACGGCTGTCGGTCTGCCAGGGGCGACCATAATGTTTCTCCTTGATTTGCCGAAGTGCATTTTCCGGGGAATGGTTATATTTCAGCTCAATAACGTAGATATAATCCTCAGTCTCTATCTTTATATCTATGCTGCCGTCGGATGTATGTACCTCAGTCTCGGTATTAAGGCCGATTATATGGGTCAAAAGATAGAAGGCATTGTGAAAATTGTTCTCATTCTCCATCTTCAGCTTGTAGTCGATGCCTGCGAAGAAAGCCTGCATGGCGCGCATTGCCTTGTCGGGATCTCCCATTATGAAATGGCGCACCATGTCAGAAACATTCCTGTTGGGCATTGTCTGCTTTGTGGATATGTAATAGGGGAGGAGGAAGGTGTATAACCCCTTCTTTACTTCATTGTTAGGAATCCCGAGACGGTATTGATTGAGCCGACGGTAGTACTTCTTTATTGTGAGATACCCTGTTTGATAAAGGAGGGCCGTGGGTTCAGGGTTTAGCAGATCGAGTCCCTTCAACACATCATCCTCGCAAACACAATCAAAAGCCTCCTCTAAGTCTGCATCCACTCGTTTTAACGCTTCAGCGATAATTGTAGGCATTCCTGTATCATTCCAATAATTTCCGATTCGCGATTCATCCATAGCGTTGAGCAGCGACCATGGATTATATATTTCGTTTCCTTCTGCGGCAAAACGATAACCGTCGTAGTTGCGTTTCAGCAGTCTCAGGGCGCCGTCATAGTCCACACGTTCTTTCCTGGCTAACTTCTCGATGCCCGCTTGAAAATACTCAAGAAGCTCCTTCTCAGTTATGCCGCAGATATCTGCGTATTCATCTGTGAAAGTTATATCTTTCAGATTGTTCAGGTCGGAGAATACGCTGAGCTTGCTGAACCGGCTCACGCCCGTTAGGAAAACGAGAAGGATATGTTCAGCCGAGCTCTTGAAATTGGAATATAACGAGGCGAGCTTGGAGCGGTAATGCTCAAAGTTCTCCATCTTGTTAAGATTGCCGACAAGAGGCTTGTCGTATTCATCCACCAGAATAACCACCTTGCGTCCGGTCTTTTCATGAGCTGTCTCAATAATATTCTGAAATCGCGGGCTGAAGTCATCAGCAATCGTGCTTACACCATATCTCTCTTCCCAGCTTCGGAACAGGTTGTCAAGCACAACCTCAAGTTTCCCCGGCTCGTCATATCTGTTCGTGTTGAGGTCGAGACGAAGCACGGGATACTCCTCCCACTCCCAGCCGGTGGAGTCGATGTAGAGACCCTTGAAAAGTTCCTTCCTGCCTTCGAAGAAATATCTGAGGGTAGATAGGAACAGGCTCTTCCCGAATCGGCGTGGACGCGCAAGGAAATAATACTGCGAGCCGGACTCCACTATCTTATGTATGAACTCAGTCTTGTCAACATATATGGATCCCCTCTCACGCAAGGTCTTGAAATCCTGCTGGCCGATGGCATAGCCACTCATTTTTGTCGGTATCTCTTTCATAGGTGCATCTTTCCGGCAAATATAATACTTTTTGGAGGATTTCACAAAGATTCTAAATTCTACACAAATAGGGTTCGCAAATCCATTGATAGGAAGTCCTCCACTTTTATGCCGGCATCTCCTACAATGAAGGCTGCCTTCGGATTGAATTTCTCTTTAAATTTTACTAATCCGTCTGTTTTCTTCTCGGCGTTACTCTTGACTTCAATTCCTACTATTGAATCTTTTTTTCTTAAAATGAAGTCAACCTCATCGTTACGCTCTCTCCAGTAAAAAACTTCAAAACGTTTAGTAAAAGCTTCATTTACAATAAAAGCACCGATGCCTGATTCCAAAATATGTCCCCATGCTTTCCGGTCTCTTAAGGCCAGATCTAAATTAAGAGGACTATAAATGGTATTCAAGGCGTTATTATAGACCTGTAGCTTCGGTATGCTTGCCTTGCGTCTCGCCATATCAACGCTATATTTCTGAAGTCCGGTGAGTAATCCGCTTTCCCCTAAAAGATTTAAGTATCCTGCTATAGTGGAGGTGTTGCCTGCATCTTGCAGTGCGCCTGCCATTTTGGTCAATGAAAGCAATGATCCTGAATAAGCTGATCCTAATTCAAATGTCTGCCTGAGTAACGCCGGTTTGTTTATAGGGGTATTCATCAGGATATCTTTGTTGATAGTTGCATCAACAATAGCAGATTGAATATACTGTTCGAAGCGGTCAGGATCATGAATCAATGGAGCCGCTCCTGGGTAGCCACCATAAAATAGATATTCATTCAGGGAGAAGCCAAAGCAATCTTTCATTTCTGTATAACTCCAATGCCCCATGCGTATCTCTTCGAAGCGTCCGGCCAAAGATTCTGATAATCCTTTTTCGAGCAGAACACGGCTGCTTCCTAAGAGGAGGACTTTAATATTTCGGTCATGGAATGTATCATCGTCCCATTCTTTTTTTACAACTTCGCTCCAATTATTTATTTTTTGGATTTCATCGATAATCAGTATCATGGATTGAGCCTTTTGGTTCTCCATAATACTTCTCACCGCGCTCCAGCAGTTAGAGATCCAATTTCCATTGGAGGCAGGAACGTTATCAGCGGAGAAGAACTGATAGGGTTGATTTATTTCTTGCAGAACTTGCTTCACAACCGTTGATTTCCCTATCTGTCGAGGTCCCATCACAACCTGAATGAATCGTCTGGGCTCTTCCAGACGACCCTTAATCACCTTATATTCTGATCGTTTATACATGCCTTTACATTTTGCGCAGTGCACTGCGTATTTTTACGCAATGCACTGCGCAAAAATACACAATGCAAATTTAAGAATAGTTTCTTAAAAGAAAAAATGTTTGGAGGAGAGAAAAGCCAAGGTTATTTTTTCCTCTTGTTCTTCTTGGCAAATTCCTTCTTCGCTTTTTCAAGCTGTTTCTGGAATCCTTTGTCGGTGTGGAGCATAGCCACAATCCCGGCTCCTGCCACCCGGCCGGCATCCACGTCGCTCTGATAGTGTGCCCCCACGATTACTCGCGATTGGCCGAATTCAAATCCGCGTTTCAGAATCTCTGTGGCGCGATCGGGATTGATTTCAGCTAACACGAGGGCTGTGGCCCAGCCAATGGAGGTGTGGCCCGAAGGATATGAACCGTTCTTGCGCAAAGCTTCCTCATCATCAGGAGTGGCTGTAGGCTCGTTCCAGAACACGAAAGGACGTGTGCGCATATAGTGTTGTTTTGCCTCACGCGTGGCAAGGTCGCCGGCATCCTCCTGCATATTATACACTAACTTGTAAAGCTCCGGATTAGACTCTTTGGAAATCGGAGATCCGAAAGCTTCACCGAAAGCATCATCAGCCCAGTTGGTGTACCAGTTAAGGTTGGCATCCGTCACTGCCTGACGGCCGCGGGGTGTGTTGCGCTGGCTCTTGCCCCATTCATATTGCTCGTGGTCGTAGGCAAAGCGGAACGATGTGGTGTCGGGAGGACACATCAGTATAGTGAGTGAACTCGGCACTTTATCCTCGTTAAGATAGTATCTTTCGGGATTGGAGTTATGGTTCTGTGCTGACAATCCGGCGCCCGTCAGGATTAATATTCCGGTGAAAGCTAACTTTCTGAGAGAGCTATAAGACTTCATTAAGGTATGTGGATTAGGTTATTTTATTCGTAGAAAATAGCTTCCTTCATGTAACGCGCCATCAGCACGCCATCTTTCCAGTCGTCGCAAGGCTCCAAGTTCCTGCCCATTGCCTCGGCAAGGATATAATCGGTGATAGGGGCGCCAGCATAAATAGAGCAAACCACACCGCCTCCCAGACGAGGATTAAGCTCCATAAGGAGGTAACGGTCATCCTTGGGGTCATGCAGGAACTGGAGGGTCACGCTGCCGGTCAGCTTGAGCTTGCTGATCACTTCGCGGCTCATCTCCATTATGCGTTCTATGCGGCAGGTCTTGGTGCGGTTCACCTCTCCACCCATAATCTCTATTCGTTCGCGAGGCACGGTGACAAGGATTTCGCCATTGCGGTCGATGTAGCAGTCAACAGTATATTCACGCGCGTTCTCTATATATTCCTGGATTATGTAGGAATCGAGATTCTCGAGGTGCATAAGGTCTTCCACGTCATAGAAAATCCGGATTCCGCGAGAAGAACCGCCCTTGCGCGGCTTAACTATTGCCGGCATCTCGTTGTTGATGATTGAATATGTGCGTGGAATGGGGAAGCCATTATCTTTAAACACTTTGGCGGCTTCCACCTTGTCGAAGATGCGTGAAGTTATGGAGAAATCAGACACGGGCACGAACACATCGGGAATCTGCTGTTTGCAAAGGGAGGCAATCTCTACTGCTCCGTTGACAAAGGGAAGGATGATATCGACATCATATTCCTTCACCACACGGGCTATATCATTGATCACTTCAGGGTCTGACCATTTCAGTCCCTCCACCACTTTTCCGGCGAGCGCAATGGGAACGTGACGGTTAAGTTCGTAAGCAACAATCTCCACATCGATACCGAAGCGGCGACCGCTCTCCTTGAAGAGGTCGGCCAGAGAGACGCGGCGTGAGCCGCCTAACATTAGAATGGTCGTTTTCATACGTGCATTTATTTGGGTGCTTTGTAAGTGCCTATGTGGCGGTGTTTCTTCTCCTCAAATATCTCTGAAATCTTGAAGAATATCCCTGTCTCCTCTACATCGCCGAACTCATGGTTTATTGCTGTTCCGAATAGCCTCATCGTGGGCGACAAGGCCATATATGCATTCACGAGGGGAGGGATGTTTTTGCCGGATTCGCGGATTTTATGATTGAGAATGCGGAGATCTTCCTTGAAGGAATCGCCGGTGAAGAGTTCCTGGATGGCCGGGTCGTCGGCGCGAGTGAGGAGCGGTTCAATTGGCTCAACAAGACGGTCGGGATCCGGGAAATGCTTGTGGAGGAAGCCAAGGAGCATATCGCGGCATTCAGAGCCATAGCTCGGGTACATTGTGAACTTCCCGAAGAGATATTTGATCTGAGGATATTTCACTGTGAGGGCGCCGAGGCCGTCCCACAGGTTGTCGAGTGCATAGAGAGCCTTGGGGCCCGCTTTGGTGGTCTGATATTCGAGAGTGACGAACGAGCGTCCCAATTCGATGGTCTGAGGCAGGAATTCCTTCACAAACCTTTCGGAGAACCGGAACATGTGCGACACCGCTATGCGTGGCACTCCGTCGATAATCTCCATGTCTTCACCAAGCAGGAAACGGTAACCCCCGATGATTTCCTGTGCCTGCGGATTCCATACGATCATCTGCTGGCAAGGCCGCTGCATGGTGTCGAATTCGTCGATGTCGCATTCCTTTCCGGTTCCACCGCCGCCATCGCGGAAAGCGATTTCGCGCAGGCGTCCGATCTCGCGCATAGTGTTGGGTGCATTGAAGGCATTGACCACGTAGATCTCATTTTCGCCCTTATTGGTGGTGCGAAGGAGACGTTCTGGGGTCAATTCCCGGAGGATGAGCTGAGGATCAACTTTTTCGATTATGGGCTGCATGATATTCTTCACTTTTTGGAGTCGGCTGAGACCGGCAACGCAGAGGGCGGATCGGCTGGGTGCAGGGGTGTTTTCACCCTATGGATGTCGTGACTCCGATAGCAATCGTTTGCAAATTTAATAAAATGTCTGAATATAGGCAAACTATTGTGTTTTTGCACAGTCGGCCGCTGCGCCTCTACTTAATAATTCTTAAATGTTTACTTTTGTTCAGCAGATGGAACAGGAATTGTTAAACCAATCATAAGGGGAGGGGTCTGAATTGAGACTGCTATCCGGAATATTATAATCAAAAGCAAAACACCTATGAAGATTATGACACGATTTCAAGCATGTAAGAGCAGATTCGGCAGAGGGCTTCCGATTCTCTTTTCACTTCTTTTCGCCATGCTCATTGCAAGCGGCTGCACCCGTAAAGAGGAGGAGAGCGTGAAGGCTGAGCCGGTGGATTATGCCGCTTTGATCCGCTCCACTAATAAGCTTATCCTTTCCGAGATGACCATCAACAAGATGGCTTCGATTGATGATCTCAAATTTGATGAGGCGAAGGGGAGCCGTCAGCAGTTGAATGCTGTGCTTAACTGGTTCAAGATTGGGACCAGGAAAGGGGCATATTCTTATAATACCTACCTCCGTGCCTTTATCGATCTTAATGAGCTGAAACTTTCAGATGTGGAGGTGGATACCGTGGCAAAAGTTATGCGGATCCATCTGCCGGAGATAAAGACAGAATTTATTGGCCGAGACGTGCAACTGCGGGAGGATCACTATCGCGTCACTGGGCTGCGCACGCAGATCAATCTTGAGGAACGCGCCCGCGTGAAGGAGGCTATGAATGCTTCCCTGAAACGAGAGGTTGAAGAACGTGCCGGTTTTAAAGAGCGCCTCAAAGCTTCGGCCAAGGGGAAGGCTGTGGCTTATTTCACGGCATTTGCGGAGGGGAATGGCTTCCGTGCAGAGATTGATATCAAGGATTGAAAAAACTTGCTTAAAAGGATTATGAAGACTGCTAAGATTTTGAAATGGGCTACGCTGCTGATTGCCGTGATTGCCGTGATTGGGTGTGTGGTGTGGTTCACAAGGCCATCCGAACCTGTTCCTGTGGCCAAGATTGAGCCGGCACGCATCATAGATGTCCGGCCGATGGTGAAGCTTTGTTCTGTGGAGATATATGAGGAGGTTCCTGTGAAGGCTAAAATCGGCACCCGTCATTTAGTGGCGCGCGAGACATTGACCGGTACCATCTCTTTCGACTTAGAGAAGATTGAACAGCAGTGGGAGGGGGATACGCTTGTGGTGACGTTGCCCCCGGAGATTGTTGAGGTATATGAATCGACCGACCCCGGGGCATATAAAGTGATTGACCGCTGGAACGACAAGATACTGGCAGGGTCCAATTTCACTGCCGCTGAGGAGAACGAGATCAAGCGTCAGGTGGTGGAAGCGTGGCGCGACAGCATCTATTCCCGGGGCTATGTTAGGCGTGCGCGGACGGAAGCTGTGAAGAATTTGGAAGCCATGTTGCGTCCTTTTGTGCCTGGGAAAGAAGTGAGGATCAAAGATAATTCGGAGAAATAAATCAAAATAATAAAAATAAATTTGGTAGAACGGAAAAAAAAATGTAACTTTGCAACGCAAACGAGCCGGAGACGGCAAAGTCTGACAAGACAAGTTTGTAAGGAGAGATGGCAGAGTGGTCGATCGCGGCGGTCTTGAAAACCGTTGAGGGTAACACCTCCGGGGGTTCGAATCCCTCTCTCTCCGC
>CAMWXH010000113.1 GCA_947178165.1 uncultured Porphyromonadaceae bacterium
GTTTTTTAATAGTTCTTAATCCATCTTATTTTTTTCGGAGTCTGATCTTGTTTCAGCCCAAATAGGTTGATGCTCTATTACTATCTTCTTATAATAGGCTGTGAGAAGTGTGGTTAAAGGGAGCGCAATAACCATTCCAAGAATGCCGAGCAAGGTTCCCCAGATTGAGAGTGAGAGCAGGATAACCGCCGGATTGAGCCCAAGGGATTTCCCCATAATCTTAGGAGTGAGGATATAATCGCATATCGATTGTGAAACCACATAAACCAGACCGCACTCTCCAAGCATGGTCCAGAAATCGATTCCTCCGTCAAGAGATGTAATGAAACAGATTATTGCAACCGGAATCAAGGTGATATATTGGAAATATGGAATCATATATAAGATTCCAACAAGCAATCCCATCATAATGGCCATCGGCAAACCTACAATCGAGAAACCTATACAATAGAACACTGCCGCGCAACTTGCAATCACAAGCTGCCCTCGGAAATATTCATTCATGCTATATTTAATATCGTGAGCAAGCCTGAAAACGGTTGCCTTATATTTATCCGGCACCATCATCCTGAAACCGGAACCCAGCTTATGATAATCTATAAGCACAAAGATAAGATAGACAAAAGTCAGGAGCCATTCAAGAGAATGCATAAGGAAATCAATCGATCCGGAAACTATTGTTTCACCCTTATCGAGCCAGGTGTTCCATTTGCCGCTCTCTATATCGGCCACAATCCCGCGCAAATCAAGATGTCGTTCCATCATGTCAGTGAAGCTCTCCGGAAGCATAGGTATCTTTACGTTGCGAGCCTGATACCGGTCGATCATCGCACCCAATTCATGGATTTCCCCCTCCATAAGCGGGGCTATGAAATATATTAAAGCGCCGGCTATCACGGTGACATCTACCAGCGTCACGGCAACAGCCCACCCCCACTTTTTCGAATGAAGGAATCTCTGATTAAACTCCACAAATGGCTCCATGATATAAGCCAGAAGGCATGCCAGACAGAATGGCAACAATACGTTCTTTAAAATTCCAAGCAACCATATTGTGCCGGCTATCAAAGCAAGCGTGATTAATAATCTGACGAATCTATCAAATGTAAATGGTTTCATATCATCCCAACACTTTTATTTTATTCCCAACTATTTTAAATTCTGAAAAATCTGAACCACAATATAAATCATCAGATAAATTATGGTTGCCGAAATAAACCCTCCCCAGAATGAAGCCATTGAAAATATCTCTTTATTCATTTCCTCCTTTGCCTCTTCTTCTCCGGAGATGTCGGGAGATGCATTAATATCTGTGACCTCGGGTATATCTGCGACCTCGGGTTCATTGTTTTCTTCTTCTGTTGCAGACGTTCCTTCTTCAATAGAAGGTGCCTCTTCAATAGACGGTGCCTCTTCAATAGACGATGCCTCTTCAGAAAGAGTCTCTTCTGAGGGTGCCTCCTCCTCAACCGCAATTCCCTCTTCCGCTTCTGCCGCTTCGTCCCTTTTAATTTGCCGGTGAAGCAACAATT
Organism: uncultured Porphyromonadaceae bacterium; assembly: GCA_947178165.1. Classification (GTDB taxonomy): domain Bacteria; phylum Bacteroidota; class Bacteroidia; order Bacteroidales; family Muribaculaceae; genus Lepagella. The sequence continues at coordinate 1,533 of CAMWXH010000113.1, forward strand.
CGGGAAGATAGATCCTTGGAAGGGTTGACTCCACAGGCACAGGATTATCGGTAAGGAGAATCAGGCCGAAACTTTCATACTGAGACTTATATCCTGTTGACAGTATAAGCTCAAGTTCTGACTCATCCTCATAGTTTATATAGCCTATACGCGAACCCGACATAGGCGTTACCTCACTTTTCAAAGGCAACTCCTCAAATTCTTTTTGAAAAAGTCCTGACAGTGTGTCTTGAAACGATTCCGGAGCGGCGAACGATTCCGGATGTTCAAACATTTCCGTGAGTTCCTTCGTTAACCCTGCAAGTTCCTTTGAAGTTATCAGGCTTTCATAAGGCACAAAAAGCCATAAGGCTTCGAATGAATCCTTGTTGGCTACGATATTGCGCTTTGCGGCACATAGAAACATCCCTGAAGCCACAAATTTCATGAAGAGGGAAACAGTGTGATAATCAGTTTTTCCCACTCCCGATTCTGAAAGGATGCGGCAGAAATCTCCCCTGAAATTTGATGCCAAATTCCATTTGCCTCCATTCACGGCAGGAAAACTCAAGCCTACGGGAGAGATATATTTCACACCGATTTTGCTCATTCCGCATCAACTGTTGATGGTTGCGCGGCCGGTTCTCGGGCCGGTTCTTCAGGCTGAGAAGGGACTGCCGGCTCCTCCTTGGCATTCTTTATCTTTCCTTCCTCTTTGCCAGTTTTCACGGTCATATCCTCTTTTCCGGGCTTCGCCTTTTTCTTCTCCTTATATCCATCTCCCGATTCACCCCTCTTCTCGGAGTCTTTATGTGAAATTTCGCCTGAAGCAATAGCACCATCAGCCTGACGGAGAAAATTAGTTATCTTGTTAGCCACGCTTGATGAATATGCATTGAATACATTCACGCAGAACACCAAATCGGTGATGCCATTATCACGCACATATTTTTTCATATTGCGTGTAAAATACCGAAAATCAACTATATGTATCTCATCGAATGAATAGAAGAGATAGCCGGGCAAGGCATTCCCGTAACTATCCTTTATCACAAGGAGTTTCCTCCCTGTGTTTGCTCCTGTCTTAACACGCGTAAGCTTCTGGTCGCCCCCCATGAAAGTTGAATATGCAGCGCCGCTTCCGTCGTGATATTTTACGAAATACGCTCCATCGATCGGTTTCCTCTCACGCGTCACCTTATAATTCTTATTCACATCATAGATCCAATAAGTGGTGGTGTAATCAATACCATTAGGAGTATAATACACGAAATCCTCCGGAGCTTTTTTAAGGGAGATATCGTTAGAATAGCCATACATTGAACCCACGTAACCATGAATCACATTTTTTGTGTATGAGGTCAATGGTTTAAAAGGAACTCCGGCCGCCGAGGCAAACTCTTTAGCCGCATAATAAGCTCCAAGTGGCGCCCAATGATGGTCGGTTCGCAGGTAAATGTCCTCCTCCACGTGATCGGCCAGCGCATTATAAGCATTCACTCCTCGAGCACCGTTCTCAAGTTTGGAATAAATATTTTTAATGAACGGTTGTTGAGGGTTGGTCACGCTTTTAGCCTTATCAGGGGTGTAGAACTCCGAAGAGAGGGGGATGACCATTGCATAAACTTTCACCCAAGGCATCTCCTTCTGATACTCACTTACAGCCTTGGCAAATTCCACTCCCCCTGTGGCAGATCCTCCAAAGGCGTTCAATGCCCTCACCTTATCTCCGCTCCCCACAATGATAATGCCTGAACTTCCGATCTTGGCATTTTCATCAGCATTGATATGGTTTTCATACTCCTCCAATTCCGAGGCGGTCGCATCCGGGGCCGGAGATTGGTCAGCACCTTTCGATTCACCCTTATGGAATGAGATGCTCTCCTCATCAGATGAGAAAGAGTAACGTATCATATCCCGAACCCTCATGCTTACGGCCATAAACTCATCCCTGAATGGTTCCGTATCGCTGAACCATGAAGAGAGTTCCTTAGCATAGCTTGCATCGGCAAGTTTGGATGTGGAAAATTTCGGAAATTCTGCCAAATCGCGCTTTTCCAGCTCCGAATATCTGCTTCGTGGCATAAAGAGCATGACACAGGTCAGCGCAACAAAAGCAACCGACACAATCCATATATATAATTTTGCTGGTGTCATCTTTTAAAATCTGGTGTAAATGAATGCATTGTTGGTTGCCCCGACAAGGAGCGCCACACAAAGAACAAGAATAATCACCGAGGCCAATCCTTTCAGGGTTGCATCAATGTAATTTCCACCTGCCGGATGCTTGGGAAGCAGGCGCGAGAAAATAGTCTCCACCCATCTTCTCAAGGGGATACAGAAAATGAGTGCTACCACCCAGAGCCAGAAATTATCGGTCAAGGCTGTCTCTTCCACTATCGAGAAACTAAGTTCTTTCTGTCCGAATGCAGAGCTGAACCAAAGTTTCATCCGGTCGAAATTATCAAAATAGAAAATGCTCCATCCAACCACAACGATTGTCAAGGCATATATATGCATCACAAAAGATGGAATCCAGCGCCTCACCTTAAAAATAGCATACTTCTCAATCACGAGTATCAGACCGAAATAAAGGCCCCAAAGTATGAAATTCCAGCTTGCTCCATGCCACATCCCGGTGAGGAACCATACCGTGAGCAGATTAAGCATCTGATGGCGCCTGTTTCCCCCCATCGGGATATAAGTGTAATCGCGGAAGAACGAACCAAGCGAAATATGCCAGCGACGCCAGAAATCTGTCACAGAATCACAGCAATATGGGTGATTGAAGTTTTCGTTGAAATGGAATCCCATCGCGCGCCCCATGCCTATCGCCATATCGGAATATCCGGAGAAGTCGAAATAGATCTGCAATGCAAATGCAAACATACCAATCCATGCACCCCAGACAGAAAGGTCTTCAACCCCGTCGGCAAGAAACTGAGTGGCAATCTCTGACAGCATATTGGCGAGTATCACCTTTTTGCCAAGACCTATAAAAAAGCGGTAAGAACCCTCCATAAAATCGTTGGCAGAAATATGCCTGCGGTGTATCTCTTCTGCCACTGTGCCATACCTTACAATTGGCCCGGCTATAAGCTGAGGGAACATTGATATGTAAAGCAAGAGGTCAAGAAAGTTCTTTTGCGCCGGCGAATCTTTTCGATATACATCAACAAGATATGAAATTGACTGAAAGATGTAAAAGCTTATGCCGATCGGAAGAGCAAGCGTGGGTGCTCCCAAGTCAACTCCCAACGACCGCAGGGCATCATTGAAAAAACCGAGATACTTGAATGTCCCGAGTATGGCAAGATTCAACACCAAGCCTGTTATTAGCCAAAATTTTCTGGCCCTCTCTGCCCGCGATATGGCCAAACCGCATATATAATTGAAAATCACACAAACTATCATAAGGAAGATATAAATTGGCTCTCCCCAAGAATAGAATATGAGTGAAAAAATAACAAGCGCTATATTGCGCGCCCTGAAACGCGGGTATTGATAACCGGATTTCTCAGGATCTTCGTCAAACAGGATAGTGCCCTCTTTCTCCCTAAACAATACTTTTTTATCAAGCCATGCAGCAAACAGATACAGGAGCACAAAAGCCGGTAGGAATACAAAAATAAAGAATAGATCAGAAAAAACCATCTGTAAAATTTTTAACTCGCAAAATTAATACTTATGCATCATTATCCAAAAGATTATCTAAACTTTTTTCAAGAAGTTCCTACCATTTTCCAATGTTTAGATAAAAAATGCTTGCATCGGTTGTTATTAATTAGTAAATTTACTTATCGAACTCATTCAGACTGATCACGAGATGAAAAGAATGAGTTCAATTTATTAAAGTACATCCAAAATTTTTGAATATGAAAACCATTGAAAACACTGAATTTGGCGGCGAACGTCCACTATTTGCATCTCACGACCTTAAGCTCGTAAACGTGACCATACATGCAGGGGAATCTGCGCTAAAGGAATGTTCTGATATAGAAGCAATCGGATGCCGTTTTGAAGGGAAATACCCTTTCTGGCATGTTGACCGGTTCATAATCCGCGATTCATTATTCACAGAAGGAGCCCGCGCAGCTTTGTGGTATTCCAATAATCTGCAAATGACCGACACTTTGGTTGAGGCTCCGAAAATGTTCCGTGAAATGTCGGGCATTATCCTTGACAAGGTAAAGATTCCCGATGCACAGGAAACACTCTGGCACTGCCGCAATATCTCACTTCATAAAGTTGAGGTTGCTCATGCCGACTATATCTTCATGCATTGCGACAATATCGAGATCGATGATTATCATCAGGACGGAAACTACTCTTTCCAATATTGCAAGAATGTGGTTATAAGAAATGCCACTATAAATTCAAAGGATGCATTCTGGAATACGGAGAATGTGACAGTGATCGACTCTGAGCTGAATGGTGAATATCTCGGGTGGCACTCTAAGAACCTTCACCTCATCAACTGCAAGATTTCAGGCACACAGCCTTTATGCTATTGCGACAACCTGATTATGGAAAACTGCACTATGGCCGAAGATTGCGACCTCGCTTTCGAGGAAAGCAAATTGCAGGCAGATGTAAACTCTGTGATCACTTCCGTAAAGAATCCCACTTCCGGTGTGATAGAAGCCAAGGGTTATGGCGAAATCATTATTGATGAGAACATAAAGCAGCCGGCCGACTGCAAGATTATTGTTAAGTGAGATTATAAGGTTATAAGGTTATAAGATAAAAGATGGAAAGCAGTTGGTTTAATGATACTCCCGACCGTCGCGGTTCGGGATGCATGAAATGGGATGAGGCTCCGTCGGCCGACGTTATCCCTTTGTGGGTGGCTGATATGGACTTCAAGACGGCGCCCAATGTGATCCGTGCTCTTGAAGAAAGAGTCAAACACGGTGTATTCGGCTACACCCTGCTTGACGATGATTACTATAAAGCATTGATGGAATGGTTTGCCTCACGTCATGACTATTTCTTTGAACGCGATGCTGTGATTGCTGTTCCCGGAGTTGTGCCGGCCATTTCAGCAATCATAAAGGCTCTTGTGCCTGAAGGGAATGGAGTTATTGTCCAGACGCCTGTCTATAATTGCTTCTTCTCCTCTATCCGCAATAATGGATGCAAGGTTGTAGAAGCACTACTTGAAAGGATCGATCATGAGGATGGAACATTCTCCTACAAAATGGACTTCGAGTCTCTTGAAAAAGCGGCCTCGCGCGAGGATGTAAACCTTATGCTCCTATGCAATCCTCACAATCCGGCAGGACGTTTATGGACTCGCGAGGAGCTGGAAAAAGTGGCGGCGATCTGCCGCAAGAACAATGTCATTGTCGTGAGCGATGAGATACATTGCGAATTGACGCGTCCCGGAAGCGAATATTATCCCTACGGCAAAGTTGATGAAAAAGCTATAGTCTGTCTTAGCCCCTCAAAAGCATTTAACACTGCCGGCTTACAGATAGCAAATATAATCACCCCTTCCGACGAAATCAAGGAGAAAGTGAATCGTGCAGTCAATATAAATGAAGTCTGCGACGTCAATCCTTTCGGACCTGTGGCTTTGAAGGCATCATACAGTGAAGAGGGATATGAATGGCTATGCGCATTGCGCGAATATCTTTGGGCAAACTATGACCTTCTCCAAGGTCGATTCCGCAATGAGCTGCCGCAATGCCCCGTGGCACGTCTTGAAGCCACCTATCTCCCCTGGGTTGATGTTAGTGCATTAGGGATTCCGGCTTCTGAAATTGAAGAGAGGCTCCTTAAGGAGGCAAAGGTATGGGTGAATTGCAGTGAGATGTATGGTGACCGGGGATATATCCGCATCAATATAGCCACTTCCCGGCTTCGTCTTGAAGAAGGCCTGTCGCGCATAATCCGGTGGTTGAAAAGGGAGTTGGATAAAGAGCAATGAAATAAAAGGATTATTTTTGCATAAACACTGGATAGGTTTTGAATATTGAGTTAATATCATCCGGAAAACCTCTCTCATTCCGTCAACGACTTTCGTTGACGGCTCGACTTGCATGGCCGGCTATCATAGCCCAGCTGTCAAGCATCCTGATGCAATATATTGATGCCGCAATGGTTGGCCGCTTAGGAGCCGATCCATCGGCGGCCGTAGGACTCGTCTCCACGAGCCTTTGGCTTTTCTGGGGTGTCTGCTCCGCGGCGACAGTTGGTTTTTCAGTTCAGATTGCCCATCGCATTGGAGCGGCCGACCACGAATCGGCTAAAGATATATTCCGTCAAGGCATCCTTGGTTCCTTTATATTCGGCTTGATTGTCGGCCTAATAGGAATTGCCATAGCCAAACCACTCCCCCATTGGCTCGGAGGAACTGAAGAGGTATGCGGAGATGCCACTCTTTATTTCGCGGTTTTTGTCGCGGCTTTGCCTCTCCTCACTCTTAACTACTTGGGAAGCGGTGCCTTGAGGGCTGCCGGAAATATGGTCGTAGCCGGCGGACTGAATGTAATGATGTGCATTCTCGATGTCATATTCAACCTCTTCCTTATTTTTCCGACCCGGACGGTTTCTCTGCTTAATATTGAATTCACCCTCCCCGGCGCCGGACTGGGGGTTCTGGGAGCTGCCCTTGGCACTGTGGCGGCCGAAACCGTTACTGCAACCTCAATCCTATGGTATGCGCTTACAAGAGAAAAAGGGATTGCATTCCTTGGGAAGAAATTCGGGAAACTTTCATCAAAGCTATCGGAAACATCACGGGGTTTTAAGGGAGTTTGGAAGCGGTGGTGTCCGTCGGGAAGCGTCTTGCATAACGCATTGCGGGTGGCCGCTCCTATGACTCTCGAACATGCCGTGATATGCGGCGCCCAAATCATGATTACTGTAATTGTGGCACCCCTCGGTGTGTTTGCAATTGCGGCTAACTCTTTTGCCGTCACGGCCGAAGCCCTCTGCTATATGCCGGGCTATGGAATAGCTGATGCCGCCACCACTCTCACCGGGCAGAGCTATGGTGCCGGACGCAAGGATCTTGCCAAGAAATTCGGATGGCTCACCGTTGGCTCCGGAATGATAATAATGGGGGTGATGGGAGTGGCCCTGTGGCTATGGTCGCCTGATGTGATGGCTCTCCTCACTCCTGTCAAGGAGATACAGGATATGGGAGCTTCAGCACTCAGGATTGAAGCCTGGGCTGAGCCTATGTTCGCGGCGGCTATTGTGGCCTACGGGGTGATGGTTGGCGTTGGAGATACCGTTGTGCCGGCAATAATGAATTTTTCAAGCATCTGGCTTGTGCGTGTTCCTTTGGCCGCAATTCTTGCAGGAACGATGGGGCTCAATGGAGTATGGCTTGCAATGTGTATTGAGCTTTCTTTCAGAGGGGGAATTTTCCTTTGGAGGCTTGCTTCGGGTGCATGGCTAAAACATGGGTTAAAGACAGAAAAGAAAGAAATCGCGGAAGAGGAGATAATGGGAGATCAATAAAAAACAGGGATGCACTGACGTGCATCCCTGAAT
>CAMWXH010000114.1 GCA_947178165.1 uncultured Porphyromonadaceae bacterium
CCATTATCCCCTTTTCAAGGAGATAGGCATTCACTTTCTTAATATCCAGGTCGGTCTCAACCACAAATTCCTTCAGGAAGGGGCGGCTGAACGCCGGGCGGAACTTGCCCGATTCAATCAAACGATTGTAAAGATAGTGCGCTCCGTCGGCAGAGAGAACATTGACTTCACGAAGCCCCTTCTCTCCTAACAAGGAGATATAGATGGTGGCATAAAGCGCCATAAGGCTCTGGTTGGAACAGATGTTGCTGGTAGCCTTTTCGCGACGTATATGCTGTTCGCGAGCCTGAAGAGTCAGGACATAGCAACGTTTTCCGGAAGCATCAGTGGTTGCACCCACCACGCGGCCTGGCATCTTGCGGATCAATGACTGGCGGCAAGAGAGGAATCCAAGATAGGGACCTCCGAACTGCATCGGCATACCAAGAGTCTGGCCGTCACCGCAGGCAATATCTGCTCCCCATTCAGCCGGCGAACGAAGCACGGCCAGCGCGGAGGGGTCAACATACATTGCCATAAGGGCCTTGGATGCGTGGATTGCATCGGCTACACCTGTATAATCCTCAATGATTCCATAACGGTTGGGTGAAGGGAGAATAACGCCTGCAACATCCCCACCGGCAAGTGATTCCTTCATAGCCTCAAGATCGGTGGCCCCAGCCTTTTCAGGAATTTCAGTCACATCAATGCCATGGAAGCGTGCGTAGGTTTTTGCAACCTTCATCACGTGTTCCGGCAAAGTGGCGGAAAGGAGCACCCGGTTTCTCTTCTTAGCAGAAGCAACCATCATGAACATAGCCTCTGCTGTAGCAGTGGCACCGTCATACATCGATGCATTGGTTGACTCCATTCCGGTCAATTCGCATATCATGCTCTGATATTCGAAAATATATTGAAGAGTGCCTTGTGAAATCTCAGGCTGATAAGGGGTATAGGCTGTATAGAATTCACTTCTCTCAAGGAGATGGGGAATAACGGATGGCGCATAATGATCATACACTCCGTTTCCTCCGAAAACAACCAATGGATTGTTTTTTGAGGCAAGCTCCTTGAAGTGTTTGCGGAGTTCTATCTCCGACATTGCGGAGGGGATGTCATATTCCTCCTTGAATATTACTTCCGAAGGGATGTCGGCGAAAAGATCGTCAACAGAATTAACGCCTATTTTTTCAAGCATTGCGGAGATATCCTCTTCGGTATGCGGTATATAGCGATTGCTCATCAATTGTTGATTTTAGTGTTTCATGAAATTAGTTGAAGTCGCCTGGCGATATGGCATATCCATCTGCCCGACGACTTCTTCTCTTCTTCTCTGTCAAAGGCTGTTTTACCTCTTTCAATCAGATCTTTGTTATAGAAACGTCTGATTAACCTTCGCAGATTTTAGCGTATGCTTCAGCGTCAAGGAGATTGTCAACCTGTGAAGGATCTGACATCGCAATCTTGATAAGCCAAGTGCCGAATGCATCTTCGTTGATAGCCTCAGGAGTATCCTCAAGAGCTTCGTTGATCTCAACAACGCTTCCTGAAACGGGAGTGTAGAGGTCGCTGGCGGCCTTCACTGACTCAACGGCGCCGAATTCATCACCTGCCTCAAATTCATCACCTACCTCAGGAAGGTCAACATATACGATGTTTCCAAGTGCGTGCTGGGCATAGTCGCTGATTCCAATCACTGCGATATCACCGTCAACTCTAACCCACTCATGCGACTCTGCATAGCGGCACTCTTTTTCTATCTTGCTCATATCTTCTGAAATATATTATTTTTTATAATTTTTGTCATAAAATCTCTTCTTAACAACCTTGGCCGGGAAAGTTTTCTTGCGTATGCGAACCTCCACTTCAGTGCCAAGCTTGTCGTAAGGCTTGTCGATCATGGCCATAGCCACGCTCTTGCCCGTGGATATTGAACGATAACCGGTGGTGATCTCGCCAACCTTCTCACCGTTCACCTCAACTGCATATCCGTGACGGGGAATAGCGTTCCCTTCAAGCTCAAGGCCCACGATGCGACGCTTCACCCCTTCAGCTTTCTGAGCGGCAAGGGCTTCCTTACCGATAAACTCCGGCTTGTCAAGTTTCACGAACATGCTAAGGCTCGCCTCAATGGGAGTGATATCGTCGGCAAGCTCATCGCCATAAAGCGGCAACCCGACTTCAAAACGCAACGTGTCGCGACAGCCGAGGCCGCAAGGCTGAACGCCCGCTTCCATAAGCTTATCCCAAACTTTGCGGATATATTCGTGAGAACCGTAAATCTCAAAACCATCCTCTCCTGTGTAGCCGGTGCGGCTAACTATCACCTCCTCGCCATCGATGGGGAATGTCTTGAAATTATAGAATGCTATATCTTTTACGGGGATGCCGAGCACTTTCTCAACTGTCTCCTCAGCTTCGGGACCCTGAATTGCAACCTCGCCATAAACAGGGCTCTCATCGGTTATCTCAACATCAAACCCTTCGGCATTCTTCATGATCCAGGCCACATCCTTATCTATATTCGAAGCGTTGATCACAAGGAAATATTCATTGTCATTAACCTTGTAAACCAGAAGATCATCAACCACACCACCGTTCTCATAACACATCATTCCGTAAAATATCTGGCCGTCGGGAGCGCCGGTCATATCATTTACGAATATATGGCTTACATATTTATAGGCATCCGGACCTTTCACACGCACTTCACCCATGTGGCTGACATCGAAAACGCCTACATGCTTGCGAACAGCATTATGTTCTTCAGTGATTCCTGCATACTGTATCGGCATATCGAATCCGCCGAAAGGAGACATCAATGCCCCAAGTTTAACGTGTCTGTCGTGGAGACAGGTGGTCTGCAATTCCTTTTCCATGATAAAAAAGTGTTGAAAAACTTATTGGTATTAGATTTTTTTCAAAGTTAATATAACAAAACAGAATTACCAAATTTTAATTCCAAAATAATTTTTGAATTTCCAAAACATCTTTTAATCCGCCGGCTTACTACTCCATATCTTCAAGCGAAAGCGCAACATAATCAATATTCCAGCCCTTGCGTTTGGATACTATTTTAGCGGCCTTCTCTTCCAATCCATGGAGATCAATTCGCTTGGGATTTCGCTTTACTTCCCCTATCACAATCTCCTTTTCTACTTCATTGACAGCAACAAGGTCTATTTCATTGCGACCATCCTTCTCCCAATAATTGGTTACTATATTGTATAACCCCGTCTCGCGATACTTCTGCCTGAAGAATCTCTCCAATATCGATCCGGAGAACGTTGAATAATCCTTATTGACTTTTTCACGTAAATAATCAAGATTACCGATCTCCACTGCACTCCGATATTTATAAATAAACCGAAACCAGAAATTCAAAAAATTATCTTTTATTCCATATCTCACGTTGCGACTGTTCTCGCTTGCCAAATAGGGACGATAACGATATATAAGATCGTAAGTCTTTTCCAATTTATCGAGATATCCACCGGCTTCAATTCCCGTATATGATTTAATTTCACCTCGCTCATTGAAACCGCCGGCAATTGCTGAAAGAATTGAAAAATAGTTGCCGTAATCCTTTCCGAACTCATCAGAGAGTAATTCTTTCCCTTCGTCAATGAAATATGAACCATAGGAAAGCACCGCATTTATTATGTTCTCTTTTGTGAATGCACCAAGAATATGGAGTTGCTCAACGTATTTAGCCACTCCCCCCGTGATCATATAGAAAGCAAGAAGGTCGTCTGGAGTATATGAAGGATTATTGTCACGCATAATCTCCTGCAGTGTGGCAAGCGGAAATGCCCTAAGACGCATTCTCGAAGTGGCTCTACCATACAGTGGCTCTTTTCGATCGTCGAAAATCTTAGTCATCATAGAATAAAGCGAGCCACAAACAATCAGGTTTATATGTGCCGCATTTTTATTGCTATCCCAAATGTTCTGCATATCGCTGAAGAATGACTCATTCACATATTTGAAATTCTGAAATTCATCAAATACGAGAGTGAAATGTCTGCGCTTCGCTATCTGCATTATGGAGGCAAATAATCGAGCCATACTTGTAAAATTTCCTAAGTCTTCATCCAGCACATCGCGAATCGTATCGGAAAGTTCTTGACATAAAAGCGTTTCGCTTTTACGAGCCACGAAAAAATAAATCATCCTGCTTTTTTCATAGGCGTGTTTGATAAGGGTTGTTTTACCAATTCTTCTGCGTCCTGTCAAAACTGTCATCTGAGCATACTCTTTAGACGTTGCTTCTATTCGTCTCAATGTCTCAGTTTCAATCTCTCTATCGTAGAACTTCATATTAATGCAACGGCCGTTACTGTAACCGGTGTTGCAAATATAGTGCTTATTATTGAATTAAGCAAATAAAAATAATTAAATCCCTGCTCCGTCGGTGAAGGTTGAGGCCACTGCCTTGCGCTGAAGGATGCGGGAGCCCGGAGGAACGGAATAGGTTAGCCAGACGTTACCCCCTATCACCGACCCTTTACCAACCGTGATTCTGCCAAGAATTGATGAATTGGAATATATGGTGACATTGTCTTCAATAATAGGATGGCGGGGGGTATTGACAGGATGGCCGTTGCTGTCGAGAGTAAAATTCTTTGCTCCAAGCGTAACACCCTGATAAAGCGTTACGTGATTACCGATTATGCAGGTCTCCCCTATCACCACACCCGTTCCATGGTCTATCGCGAAGTATTCACCTATCTGCGCACCGGGATTAATATCTATTCCCGTGGAGGAATGCGCCAACTCGGTCAATATCCTTGGAATCACAGGTATGCCGAGCGTAAGCAGCGCATGCGCCACCCGGTAATGCACCATAGCCTGGACCACAGGATAGCTCAGAATCACCTCCCCATAGTTATCTACGGCAGGGTCGTTGTTATACATCGCTTCAACATCTTTATAAAGGAGACGCTTGATTTCCGGAAGTTTATCAATAAACCCTATGGCCAGATCTTTCGCCTGGGCACGCGTCTCCCCTTCAGTAAGCTCCCTTTCGAAACATAGGGCATGCAGCACCTCTTTTGTCAATATGGAGAAGATTCTCTCAACCCCCTCTCCGATATAATAGACGCGCATCTGAGCCGATGTGCGCCGGCGTTCAAGGAAATTCGGGAATACCACTCCCTTAACCAGACCTATCATCTCTTTCAATGCCGGCACTGATGGGAATGCACCCGTGCCGCAACAGGGCGACATCTTTCGCTCCTCCTCGCTCTGAACGGCAAGCAGATTCACATTGGCCGAAAGAGTCAGTTCTATTTCTTCGTTGCTCATTTAATCCAATTTAAAATTGAATTCAGGACGCATCCTGACACGTCCTGTCATAATTTTTTTTCTAAATTACAAAAAAGCGTGAATTGCACCAAATATTTTTAGCATGTTGAAACAATAAAGCGCATGGGAACGTTCTTAAGACAGAGTATTTAACTAATGTCCCCCCTTTTCTGAGCAAACGGGCGACAATGGGTGCGTTTGCTCAGCTCCTTTATATAATCTCCTTTGGCATTTGCCACGGGAGATTTTTTTTATTACTTTTGCAGTGAACTATCCATTATTATGAACTTCCCGTTATTTCTTGCCCGCAGGCTATCCCTGTCTTCGGGAGGACGCAAAAGCTCTCCGGCAATAAAAGTTGCAATCACGGCTGTCGCGCTTTCAATCGGCGTGATGCTGGCTGCCATTGCCATTGTGCTTGGTTTCAAACGTGAAATCAGGGATAAGGTGGTCGGATTCAATTCGCATATAACCCTTTATTCGGTTGTAAGGTCGGAGGGAGATGACAACCTGGTTTCATTAACCCCTTCTCTGGTCAAGCTCCTTGATGAGGAGGACTATATAACCGATTATTCTCTTGAAGCCTCTATTCCGGCAATCCTTAAAACCAAGGATAACTTCAAGGGTGTCTATCTGCGCTCACTCTCTGGGAAACAGACCACCGATTTTCTAAGCCGTAACCTTGAAGAAGGTAAGCTTCCTGATTCCCGGATTCCGGAAGATTCCACTAAACTGCAAGTTGTCATTTCGAGAATAGCTGCACGGCAATTGAATCTGAAGCCGGGCGACAGAATTGAAACTTATTTCATATCTGATGATGTAAGGGTGCGGAAGCTGGAAGTGACAGGCATTTTCAACTCCCATTTTGATTCATACGACGATATCTACCTTTATGGCAACATTGCCCTAATACAGGAATTGGGCGGAATTGACCGGCATCAAGGCACAACAATTCAGATTCAGACCGATAATTTTGATAATCTTGAGGACTACACTCTCAGGCTTCAAAACCGGCTGATGGAGGCTCTCGCCGATGGCACAGTCTATAAATTTTACCGGGCTGACAATGCCCTCCAGCAAGGCGCGGGATATTTTCGCTGGCTCTCCCTTCTTGACACTAACGTGATTGTGGTGCTGGTGCTGATGACTTTTGTGGCTTGCATCACCCTCATTTCCGGAATGCTGATTATTATCCTCGACAAAAAACGGTTCATCGGCCTGCTCCGGTCCTTAGGAGCAAGGAGATCAAAAGTCAGGAGCGTGTTTGTATATATGGCGCTGAGAATTGCAATTACCGGCATGATAATCGGCAATGGCCTTATGCTTATACTACTTTACTGTCAAGACCGTTACCATCTCCTCCCCCTGAACGCGGAAGCCTATTATATAGACTTTGTGCCCGTTGAATTTAACTGGCCTCTTTTCGGAATCCTGAATGCAGGGGTTGCCCTTATAATATATCTCGCCTTAATCCTCCCCTCCTGGTTCGCTTCGGGGATTAGTCCGGCGGAAACAATGAGGTATGAAGAATAATTAGGGTGCTGTCCGGATAAAAGTATGACGGTGTGTCAAATTTCTGCATTTTGACACACCGTCATACTAATTATTCTAATTTCCTGATTCTATTTAAAGCAAGCTTACGGACCGCTTGATGAACGCTGAAAGGGCTTCACCCTTCAAGAGACCGCTCTGAAGGAGAGCAAGGTCAATAATCTGCTTAACGTTAGCTATGCCGTTGGCATATTCCTTGATTGCGCTCTCCTCTCGCTCACGATCTTTGCCAACCTGCTCCTCAAGATCACTTATCTGCTTGTTTATGCCATCTTTGTCGGCATCTTTTTCAGAAAGTTTCTTGCGCAAATCCTGGATCTCATTATTGTTCTTCTCTATCTCTTCTCGGATAGGTTTCACAACATCTGCCACAGCCTTCTCTGCATCTTCAAGAATCTTCTTCACAGCCGGCTGTTCGGTATTGACAACCACAGAATACATATCAGGCATATCGCCATAGAAGTTCATGCCAGGCTGCATGGCCGCCATGTCTTTCATTCGGCGCATCATCTCATTCTGAGTCACAGTAGCAGGAGCATCCTTGGGTGAAAGCGCTGTGTATTCCACAATAAAGTTGGCCTTCTCTATTGTCGGGAGTTCCGCACGGAAAATCCCTGTAAGAATATCTGCCTGCAGAGGAGTAAGATCAGATTTCTTGTCATCCTCCTTCTTTATCAAACGCTCGGGAGTGTCTGAATCGACGCGCACAAAACGTGTCTTTTCAAGCTTGCTCTCCAGCAGGCCTATCAGATGGCTATCGAGCTGGCCATCCATCAGAAGGACGTTATAACCCTTCTCCTCAGCTCCCTGAATATAAGCATACTGAGCTGTCTTATCGGTTGCATAAAGATAGATCACGTTCCCCTCCTTGTCGGTCTGGGAAGCCTCTACCAAGGTGCGGTATTCTTCAAGGGTATAGTATTTATCGTTAACATCCTTAAGAAGGAAGAACTTCTTGGCCGATTCAAAGAATTTTTCATCGGTGAGCATTCCATATTTGATGAATACCTCGATGTCATCCCACTTCTGCTCAAATGAAGCTCTATCTTCCTTGAACATTTTGTCAAGCTTCTCTGCAACCTTCTTCGAGATATAGGAAGAGATCTTCTTAACCTGCTGGTCAGCCTGAAGATAGCTTCGGCTTACGTTAAGGGGAATGTCAGGAGAATCGATCACACCCTGCATGAGCATCATGAATTCAGGCACAACACCCTCTACCTGATCTGTTACATAAACCTGGTTGCAGTAGAGCTGAATGCGGTTACGCTGGATATCTATATTGCTCTTTATTTTCGGGAAATAAAGGATACCGGTGAGATTGAAGGGATAATCGACATTCAAGTGAATCCAGAACATCGGATCCTCTTGACCGGGCATCAGCTCATGATAAAACTCCAAGTAATCTTTATCGGTGAGTTCAGATGGCTTTTTAGTCCAGAGTGGTTCGGTGGCATTTATCACCTTATCCTTATCTGTATCAACATACTTGCCATCTTTCCATTCCTGCTCTTTTCCGCTGATCACAGGCACCGGCAGGAAGCGGCAATATTTCTTCAGAAGGTTATCGATGCGAAGCTGTTCGAGGAACTCTTTGTTATCATCATCAATATAGAGGATCACATCTGTGCCGCGTTCGCTCTTCTCGATCTCATGCATCTCATATTCTGGAGAGCCGTCGCAAACCCATTCCACAGCTTTTGCTCCCTCCTTATAGGAGAGTGAACGGATTTCAACTTTCTTCGACACCATGAAGGCTGAATAGAATCCAAGTCCGAAATGGCCGATTATGCTGTTGGCTGTATCCTTATATTTCTCGAGAAATTCCTCAGCGCCGGAGAATGCAATCTGATTTATATATTTCTCAATGTCATCGGCATCCATCCCGATACCGTGGTCGGAAACGGTAAGGGTGCCTGCCTCTTTATCAATTGTGACTTTGACATTCATCTCGCCAAGCGTCCCTTTGAATTCACCAAAGGAGGCGAGGGTTTTGAGTTTCTGGGTTGCATCGATTGCATTCGACACAAGCTCACGTAAGAAGATTTCGTGGTCGCTATATAAGAACTTTTTGATTACGGGGAAGATATTTTCGGTTGTTACCCCGATTTTACCTGTTGCCATAT
>CAMWXH010000115.1 GCA_947178165.1 uncultured Porphyromonadaceae bacterium
CTTCCCATTCTCCCCCTCTCCATCTCCTCCCCTATTTCTCTCCTCGATATTCATTTCCTTAGTTATATTCATTTTCATTTGCAGTTAAATGCATTTCTTTTACAGTCATATTCATTTCATTTGCATTTATATTCATTTACAGTTATATTCATTTTCATTTACAGTTATATTCATTTTCATCACAATAAAATCCGGTAATGCTCATAACCTCCATATAAAAAGCAAGACGATCTTGATAGCTCCTGAATCCCAAGAAAAGAATTCTATGGCAATCCCGGGCAAAGACTCCCATTGCAATCCCAAGCAAAGTTTGTTATCGTGATGTTATGCAGAGCTTACTATTGTGATGCGATTGAAATGAGCATGGCTTCCATATAAGCATGGCTTCCATATAATGGAATAATTTCCATATAATAAAATAATTATGCAATTTGCATTGTTTAAATCCAAATATCTTTATAAATTTGCCTATTAGCTTTTAGCCAAAAAAATTTCATCCTATGGCCAGTCATATCTCAGATTATTCTTTCAATAACCCCGATAATGTATTCATAAATCCCTTCTACCGCAATCCCGAGCATCCCAATTTTAACCGGAGAGCAAACCATCACGACTATAAACGGCCGGCCAAATATCTAATAACCATCCTTAAAAACCCTGTCATCCCCGCTCTTTGCACAATCCATGGAGATCCCTATTCCCGGGAGAAAAGGGATATCATTACCAATCTCTCTCCCTCGGGTCTAATAATCCCAGGAGCAATCAAAGACTGGAACCAAAAATTCTCAGGAATCTACGTTCCCGAATATGCCATCATGCCTGATCATATTCACCTCTGTTTAGATGTTTGCACTCACCTTCCCAATGGTTTATCCTTAGCTATGGCCGGACTTATGGGAAAAATCTCGAAAGCCTATCATTCCTCCCTTCCCGTCTCTGAGATGCCCGAAAAAATGACCTCTTTCTTTTCCAAAGGCTTCAACGACAGGATTGCCTATAACCAACAGCAATGGGAACGCCAACTGCAATATACCGCCGATAATCCCCGGAGATATCTTATCAAACGCCGGCATACGGATTACCTTCTCAAACGATGGCTTCTCAAAATGCCGGGAGATAACAAATTCATCTTGAAAGGGAATATTTTTCTTCTTCGCCAGCCTTTCCTCTTCCGTGTGAAGACCAGTCGCCGCTTCACTTCCGCCGAGGCCGAGGGGGCTATGAATGAATGGAAAACCAATTTATATAATGGAGGCATTCCCATCTCACCATTTATCCATCCACATGAGAAGGGACTGAGAGACTTCGCCATTCGGGAAGGCTTTTCCTATATACGGGTTTGTTCAAATGGATTTGCACAAAGAGGAGCTGCCTCGGGAAAAGAATTTGAACTGATGTCACAAGGGAGAATACTTCTTATCGGTCAATACAATTACAATACTCAAAAAGAGGATTTAAAATATAGCTACGCACAAATTCTCAACCAACAATCCCTCGACATTGCCAATGCATGCAATCAAGGCCTCCCATTCACCATAAAACCTGAATCTTGATCTATAAAGTCTGAATCTTAAAATGTTAAAATTTCACTCTCCCTTTTGAAATTCGGGGAAATATTATAAATTTGCGGTTGAATCCCATGGTTGCTGTAGAGACAGCCCTACGGGTTCAACTTTTTTGTTGAATGGCGTAGCAATCCGCCGAAAAGGTGTTATTGAAATTTTATCTTCTATATTCGAACTTGGCTGTGAGAGTTACTTTCTACCTATTTCCAAGCCCCGAATCATTTCTTCGATTACCGAAGTATCAACAGAAGAGGAATCTTCCTGATTCCCGGCTTTAACTCCACTCCCTGAAAAGGATTCTTCTGAAGCGACAAAATAAAATCCTTTAAATCTGTTTTAAAAGATCTGTATCGTTTATTCAGTGGCTTAGCCTGACGTTAAAACTCAGGCGTAGTTTTAATTTCAAAGCTCATCCAAGAAAGACATTGCAGATTTAGATTCAATAATTCCAGTCTCAATCTGCTTAACTTCCTCCCAACTTCGACTAATAGAAGAAGCCAACCTATCAAGTTTATCTTGCTGTTTCTTATTTAAAACCATCTGATCCATCCCTAAGCTTACAAGTGCATAGAGCTTATTTTTACGTCTGATTATAACTCTTTCTCCTTCTGCTACCCGATCAAAAGAAGCAGCTAAATTATTACGATATTCTCTTACACTTAATGCTTCCATATCTTTTATTTTAACAAATTATTTTTCACAAAGATAAAACTTATAAATATAAATAGCAACTATGTGTACACAATTTTGTACACAATTATAATATTTTTCCCAATAATATATTTTGTTTTAGTCTTTCATATCTTGCAAGAAGGGGCTTCGGGATATATCACGGGATATTCGGGATGACGTTCAAACCATCTGACTGCGTATATGCATGTGGCAGCTATCTGGTTGCCATCAGCCAGGATTTTGTCGGCGGCGAGCTTTACTAATTTGCCGGCAATGCCTTGCCCTCGAAGCGAATCAGCTACATAAGTGTGGTCGATTGTCGATATCGAATCTTTGGTCGGGAAGGTTACCTCAGCTAATAATTTTCCCGAAGCATCTTCAGCATAAATCCTATCCTTTTCTGTTATAAATTCCATAATACTTACTTATTGATATAACTTAAATTATTAACACACGAACGGATAGAATTTATGGTAACTAACTTGCAATTAATTATTTTTTCTGTTAAATTTGTTCTCATCATTAGCACAAAAGCCAAGGAGGGTAAGATTCTTAAAAAAGGAGAAGTAATTGCAAAGTTTAAATATCTTTGCTACTTTTGCAAAAACAACGTATTATTATGAAACGAAATTTGAAACATATCACACTGGCCTTGACTGCTGTGACAGCTCTGGCTATGATTCCGAATGCGGATGCGTGTACTAACCTTATAGCCGGCAAGAAGGCTACGACCGATGGCTCGGTGATGGTGACTTACGCCGCCGATTCCCATAACCTTTACGGTATGCTTACACATACCCCAGCCGCTAAACATGCCCCGGGTGCGATGCGCAAGGTGGTGGAATGGGATACCAACAAACCTCTCGGCGAGATCCCTCAGCCGGCCGAAACTTATAACGTTGTAGGCAATATCAACGAACATCAGGTCGCTATTGGCGAGTCAACCTGGGGCGGTCGCCATGAACTTGCCGACACCACAGGACAAGCCATCATTGATTACGGATCATTAATCCAGATCGCTTTGGAACGTTCCAAAACAGCTCGTGAAGCGGTCAAGACTATGGGTGACCTCGTGAACAAATATGGCTACGCCTCCGAGGGTGAGTCATTCTCAATTGCCGACAAGAATGAGGTGTGGGTGATGGAAATGATTGGCAAGGGTGCGGAGAAGGGTGCCGTATGGATTGCAGTGCGCATACCCGACGATGCTATTTCCGGCCACGCCAACGAGCCTCGCATTCGCAAGGTGAACTGGAAGGATAAGGATAACTTGATGTATTCTAAAGATGTAATATCCTTTGCCCGCAAAAGAGGGTATTTCTCCGGCAAGGATGAAGATTTCTCTTTTGCCGATGCCTACGGAGAACATGACAAGGCCACTCGCCGCGGTTGCGACGCACGAGTTTGGAGCTATTTCCGTCGTTTTGACCCAAAGGCTGATAAGTATTACGCCTGGTGTGCCGGTGAATCTGACGAGCCGATGCCCTTATATATCGTTCCTGAGAAGAAGGTAAGCCTTAAGGATATGCAATGGAGCATGCGCGACCATTTCGAAGGCACTCCTTTCGATATGACCCAGGATGTAGGCGCGGGCCCGAACAAGGTTCCCTATCGCTGGCGTCCGATGGAATATGAGGTTGACGGGAAGAAATACTGTATGGAGCGCGCCATCGCCACTCAGCAGACCGGCTGGAGCTTTGTTAGCCAAAGCCGTGACTGGCTTCCCGACCCGGTGGGAGGTGTGTTATGGTTCGGCACGGATGATACGAATACATCAGTCTATATGCCTTTCTATTGCGCTATGACTGAGATACCCAAACAGTTAGATAAGGGTGACATAAATACATTCGATATGGATGCCAATTTCTGGATGACCAACTGGGTGGCCAACCAAGCTTACAATCGGTATGACCTTATGATTCCGGATATACGCAAAGTGCAGAGCTCGCTTGAAGATAAATACCAGTCTTCTCGCAAAGAACGTGAGGAGGCTCTGACCAAACTTGCTGAGGCCGGCAATACGGAACGGCTCGTGCAAAGCATAAATGCGGAAGGCAAGGAGATAGCAAAGGAAGCTACGGATGCTTACCGTCAGCTGGCTCAGTATCTGTTGGTAAAATATATGGACGGGAATATGAAAAAGACCGACGAGAACGGTGATTTCATATTGAGTGAATATGGATTACCTGTGTATCCGACATTCCCCGGTTATGATAAGAAATATTACGAGAATATAGTTAAGGAGACCGGAGATCATTTTAACATTTCTGAATAAAAGAGGCAGTTTTTAGGCGAGATAGGCTCATTAGGCTATATAGGCCAAGATAGGCGAAATAAAAATGCGCGTTAAAAACGCGCATTTTTATTTATCATCACTTTTAATTCCTATACTCTTACTGAGTATATAAGAATCTCTTTATTGAGCGTTTGGGGGTCTTTTCAAATTCGTGGGGCACGAGTATTATTTTGGCCAATCTCTCGTATGGAGCCACAAGTTTATTAAGCTCCTCACGTATATTCTCCATTGTCGGGTCGGCATCGGCACCTGTCACCCCAATACGATCGAGGGCATCATAGTCAGGATAGACAAGCCCGACCAATTTGCCATCTCGCTCCACAACCAAGCTTTCAGCCACGAAAGGCATATTATTCAGCTTTGCCTCAATCTCCTCAGGATAGATGTTCTGGCCCGAAGCAGAAAGAATCATAGTCTTGGAGCGTCCGCGAAGGAACAACGTTCCATCGGCAGATCGTGTCCCCATATCTCCCGTATGCAGCCACCCCTCTTTATCAAACACCGCTTTAGTGGCATCAGGATTTTTATAATAACCCTTCATCACGCTGGTTCCTTTCACGCATATTTCACCCGGAATATTCTCAGGGTCGGGAGAATCAATCTTCGTTTCCATTATCGGCAAGGTCTTTCCCGATGAACCTACAATAAACTCACGCCAAGGGGTGTAAGAGATAAGAGGTCCACATTCAGTCATGCCATATCCTACTGTGAACGGGAATTTAATCTTATGCAGGAATTCCTCCACTTCATGATTCAATGGAGCCCCTCCAACAATCACCTCTTCAAACTCTCCGCCAAACACCTCAATAAGTTTCTTACGGATCTTGGTATAGATATAAGTGTCGAGGAAAGGCACAGCAAGAGTCCAGCGCATAGTGCCCTTTGAAATCATGGGGAGAATCTGATTCTTATAAATCTTTTCAAGAATCAGTGGAACACATATCACCAGATTAGGCTTCACTTCCGACAATGCTTTTATAAGCACTCGCGGCGATGGAGTCTTGCCCAAAAGAGTTATATGAGATCCGGCAGCGAGCGGGGTGAGCATATCGAATGCGCAACCGTAGGCATGCGCCAACGGGAGGAAGGCCAACGCCCTCGAACTGCGGAAATGAAGCACCGTGTCAAGTCCGAAACAGACATTACCGGCAAGATTTTCGCCTGTCAGCATCACCCCTTTTGAAAAGCCCGTGGTCCCTGAGGTATAATTTATCTCCACCACCTCCTTGTTGTCTCGGTCAATGTATTTAATATCTGATGCCGAATATTTATTGGGATAGCGACGGCGGAAACGGCGACGCAGCAGGCGCAGGTTATTGCGGAAATCCGAACCCTCCTTCTCATGAAGAACTTTCGTCTCGACCCCAATCGTCATCACTCCCTTTACATTCAGGAATTTCTCAGGATCGATATGCTCGAAAATATGCTCATCAATAAAAAGTATCTCGGCTTCAGAGTGATTCACAATATGAGTCACATCAACAGGATTGAAATCTTGAAGAATAGGAACAATCACAGCCCCGTAGGTGACTGTGGCCATGTAAATAAGCACCCAGCTTGTTGAATCCTTACCGCAGAGCGCAATCTTAGACCCCGGCTTAACCCCATTGGTCTCGAAAAAAAGATGAATCTCGGCTATGGTGGCGGCAACGCGTCCATAGGTCAGAGTCCTTTTACTCACATAGTCGGTAAGGGCCGGCAGATCCCAGTTCTCAATAAAACTTTTCTCGTATAATTTTATAAAGTTCTCTATCTTTATCATATCAACGTCCCTTTCTATCCTTCAAGAGAGAGTTCATAAATCTCCCTGCAATCATCCATCGACAACGGCACATAGCTTCCAAGCGTATCGCCCATATTGCGGTGAAGGCTCTTGACCATCTTGTCAATATCCGGATCACATCCGCAAAGTTCACGCAAATTTGTGGTCATTCCTAAATCATGATAGAAATGCTTCAATTCCATTATTCCCTCCTCAATTATCTCTTCCGTGGTTTTGCCGGCAGGATTAACCGACATCACATTAATGGCAAATCGCCATAATTTGTCAGGATTGAGAGGAGCGCAGAATTTCATCCATGCAGGAATAATCACAGCCAACCCTGCTCCGTGCGCCACATCATAGAATGCGGAAATTTCGTGTTCAAGGCGATGCGAAGCCCAGTCCTCGACCTTGCCAACACCACACAGCCCGTTATGGGCAAGCGTTCCGGCCCACATCACATCGGCACGAGCTGAATAATTATCGGGGTCAAGACGCAAAGAGAGCGCCTGGTCGGCAATATCCCTGAGTATTGCTTCAGAATAGGCATCCACAAGCTGAGTGTCGGGAGTATTTGAGAAATAACGTTCGAATATATGAGCCATCATATCCACTACACCGTTAGCTGTCTGATTCCAAGGCAATGAGATGGTGAGTTCCGGGTTCATGACAGCGAAGCGAGGACGCAAAATCATCGGATACCTCACAGAAATCTTCTGATGCGTCTCCTCATTAGTAATGACAGAATTGCCGCTTCCTTCCGACCCGGCCGCCGGAATGGTGAGCACAACACCGACGGGAAGAGCCGTTTCGGGTTTCCCCTTTCCGCTGTAAAAATCCCAGAAATCGCCATCGTATGGCACTCCAAGCGCCATGCCCTTTGCCGCATCAATAGGCGATCCGCCACCTACGGCTAAAAGGAAATCAACTCCCGCTGCTCTTGCTTTATCAATTCCGGCATACACGCTTTCTGCAGTGGGATTGGGTTTTATGCCTCCGAATTTTATATATTCAATGCCTTCCTTCTCTAATGAATCAGTAATCTCTTTCATCAGTCCGTTCCGCTCTATGCGGTCCGAGCCATATACTATCATAACCTTAGAGGCTCCGTAGCGCTTAAGTGCTGAGCCGGTCTCTTTCTGTGTGCCTCGCCCGAAGATAAATTCAGTGGGCGAATAATATACAAAATTTTCCATCTGATATTAGTTTTATAGGGAATCAATCCTATAAATAAAACAGATTGCCGTGCATTCTTGTTTGCACGGCAACCTGTTATTTTAATTCACTTTATTTTTTCCGGGGGATAACCGAATATCCTTACGGCCACTTTTCCCTTACTCAATGCCGGAAGAGATAGCTTCTGCAATCTCCTTCATTTTTTCGGGATCAGGGTTATCAATTTTTGATTTGAAATCCATATCCCCCTCTTTCTGGAGAGGCACCAGGTGAATATGAGCGTGAGGCACCTCAAGGCCAAGAACAGTCACGCCAACCTTGCGACAGGGAAGAGCCTTCTTAATACCCTTTGCCACCTTTTTGGCAAAGATCATCATCTCGCCAAGATCCTCATCTGAAATATCAAAGATATAATCCTCTTCCTTTTTGGGCACAACCAGCGTATGACCCCAATTCACCGGATTTATATCAAGGAAAGCAAAGAATTTATCATTCTCCGCCACCTTATAACAGGGAATCTCCCCCGCGATTATTCTTGAAAATATTGTCATTTCTTATCAGATTTCAATCTTAACAATTTCAAAATTCATCACACCGGCCGGAGCTTGCACCTTAACGGTATCGCCCACCTTATGGCCAAGAAGAGCCTGGGCAATAGGAGTATTGGATGCGATCTTATGCTCGCGAAGATTGGCCTCACTTTCAGTAACGATAGTGTAGGCCATTGTCATGCCGTTAGCCACGTTCTTAATTGTCACGGTATTGAGAAGCTGAACCTCCTCAGTGTTCAATTTGCTGTCGTCGATGATTCGGGCTGTAGCCACAAGTTCCTTGAGCTTTGCAATCTTCATCTCAAGCATACCCTGAGCCTCTTTAGCCGCATCATATTCGGCATTCTCCGAGAGGTCTCCTTTGTCGCGAGCCTCCGCGATGGCCTGCTTGATTGCCGGACGCTGTGCTTCGAGCGCAGCTAACTCCTCCATCTTCTTGTCGTAACCTTCCTGTGTAAGATATGTTGCCATAGTTTCTTTAAAATTTTGTTAAGCCCCTTTAGCAAGGGCTTTTTATATTCCAATTATTATTAACACTCACATTGATTCGCATCTCCCTGCATCACATCCCTTGCAACCCTTCCTTGCCAATGGCCTGCCGCAAGGCATCCCAATAGATTTAGAAGGCATTAAGACAAATGCTCGGAACAAGCGAAGCCTGCTCCGAACATCCGTGATGCGATTCAAAGACTTTACGTCTATATTCCCGGCAAGGTGTCGCCCCACACAAAAGGAATATAAAAATAAAGGAGTCCTTTTTCGATTATCGGCATTCCTCCGCGGAACCCGGCAAAAAAAGATCCTTTGCGACGCTTAGTCTTATTTGGATGCACCACCTGCTTAACGGCGGTCACATCT
>CAMWXH010000116.1 GCA_947178165.1 uncultured Porphyromonadaceae bacterium
CGTACATTTCTATTGCTAAATCACCCTCTTTGGACACAAATCTCATCTTTTCCCATAAAATCCCACATTATCCCATCTCCATTAGACCAAAATAGTAAGAGATAACAGTAATACCTGCACATGCTGTCTATACTTCCCAATCGCATCAAGGATTGATATAAATATCAAGAATCATATGAAATTATTGCTTTAATTTGTCTTGACAGTTTTTGTCAATTTGTTTGGTTGGTCCAATTATTTTGATTAACTTTGCAGACACATAATTTATAGAATCATGCTTTTTAAAGATAAATTAAAATCTCTTCGAGAGGAACATAATCTTCTTCAAAGACAAGTAGCCTCGGCAATAGGCATAGATAATGCTGTGTATTGTAAGATTGAAAATGGTGAACGGATTGCAAGAGAGGAACATGTTAAAGCATTGGCTGTGTTCTATGGTATTGATTTTGATTATTTGAAAAAGTTATGGTTGGCTGGCAAAGTCTACGATTTACTATCACAGGACGATGAACCGGACGAAATTTTAAGCATAGTAGCCGAGAGTTTAACAGAATATGGTACGAAATCCGAATAATCATGAATAAAAAGGATAAGTTCACTGCATTAATAAGCCGTTTCTTGGAGGCTCGCGATAATGGATTATTGCAAAATGCTTCCGAAGAAACTGTGCGAATGTGGATTAACGACATGCTTGGGGTATTCGGATGGGATGTCAACAACACCCGTCAGGTTATGCAGGAGCGGATTCTTGAGCGTTCCGAAAGGGAACGGTTGCATAACATTGGCTCTCGCTATATCAAGCCTGACTATACTATGGTGAATGGCAATACCCGTTTGTTCTTTATAGATGCAAAGAAACAATCTGTTGATATTAAGAATGACAAGAACGTTGCCTTTCAGATAAGGTCTTATGGATGGTCGATTGGTGCCCCGTATTCTATTGTAACCGATTTTGATGAAATTGCAATATATGATTGCACTGCTAAACCGAATGCTGCTGACACTGCCGATTTTGCAAGATTATATTATCTCACGGTTGAGCAGTATATTGAGAACTATGAGTTATTTGAGCAGTTCTTGAATCGTGATAATGTACTCAAGGAGTTCGCTAACGTTGAATTTCGAGGTTCAAATACTCTTGATAAGAGTTTTGCTCTT
This sequence comes from uncultured Porphyromonadaceae bacterium, assembly GCA_947178165.1. GTDB lineage: Bacteria > Bacteroidota > Bacteroidia > Bacteroidales > Muribaculaceae > Lepagella. Next base: position 1,159 of record CAMWXH010000116.1, read on the forward strand.
TTCTTATGTGACATCCGGTTGGAACTTGCCATATCTATACGGAAGAACAATCATTTTGAAATATCGGTCAGTGATTTGAATCTTTGGACTCAGATTATTCTTAACCGGATTCTTTTTATCCGAGTATGTGAAGCAAAGGGTCTTGAGGAGGACGGTTTATTGCAGAAATTCCTTTCTGAAGGGTTCTGGAATAACTTTAAAGAGTCTTCATATCTGAATTTCTACGAGCATTATGACGGGCCAATGTTTGAAAGACTGATGACCATTCATAATTTGGAAATTTCAAATGAGATTTTCGCTAAATTATTGACCTATCTTTATTATCCATCACCTTACTGCTTTGACGTGATTCCATTGAAGAGCATAAGCGACATCTATGATATTTTTCTTGGCTATCATTTGGTTGAAGGAGAGGATGGGAATTTATCCAATGCAATCAAATCGGAATTCAAGAAAAGCAATGGAGCTATAACGACACCGATGTCCCTTGTCATGGATACTATCAATTCTACTCTCTCTAAAGATCGATTTGATGCAATGTCCGTCAATGACATTTTATCAATTACCATGCTTGACCCGGCTTGTGGCAGTGGGGTCTTTCTAGCGGGAATGTATGATTTTATTGAGGCTGTAATAATAGAAAAGATTAAGATCGACCCAAATGCCTTGAGCAACGACCTATATAAAATTATTGATGGAGAACCAATACTGAATATCCATGGCAAAAAACATATTGTGTCATCATGTCTATTCGGAATTGATATCAATCAAGAGAGTGTTGAAGTTGCAAAGCTTTCTCTGTCTCTTAAAATAATTGACGGTTACAGCGTTGATTCGTATGACCAAGTAGGTCTGTACGGGTCAAAGATTCTAAATGGTGTAGGTGAGAATGTTAAGTGTGGCAATACCTTGGTGTCGTCCGAGATCCTGTCTAAGTTTCCTTATCTAATAGAAAAGCCTGAAGAGCTGGAAGCAACAAATATATTCGATTGGAAGGACGCCTTTCCTGCTGTTAGTCAAGCCGGAGGCTTTGATTATGTAATAGGCAATCCTCCTTATGTTGAGGTTAAGAATTATAATGTCGAACTACCGACAATGGCATCCTTCATTAAGTCTCGTTACAAATCAGGTAAGAATGGCAAAATAGATCTAGCGATACCGTTTATAGAAAGAGGACTTGAGTTACTGAATCCCTCTGGAAGTCTTGGTTTCTTGGTGCAGAAAAGATTCTTTAAGACCGACTACGGCAAAGGGATTCGCCACATAATATCAGAAAATCGGATATTGCGATATATACATGACTATGAAGAGACAGACCTCTTCGATGGCAGGATAACTTATGTTGCAATACTCGTATGCGACAAGTCTTCTGTCGAAATCGATTCGTTCACATATCTGTCCTCTAAAAATTACAAAAGGCTTTCCTTACCCAAGGATTCAATTTCAGAAACGCCATGGAATTTTGATAATCCGGAATTGGCATCGTTGAGATTGTCCAAACAACAGACACTCGGATGCCTAGGGGACTCATGCAAAATAAAGGTTGGAGTGCAGGTACTATGGGATCCAGCCTATCATATTAATGTAGATTGTTCTGATGATGAGTTTATTTATGGTAGTTCATCATTAGAGACAGGTCTGAAATTGGAGAAAGATGCTTGTAGGGCACTTTTGTGCAATGAGCACTTTATCCCACTCTCCATTAGGCCCGAAAATACGTTCATTATCTTTCCTTATGACGTCAAAGACAACCAAGCCATTGAGATAAAATTCTCAGATTTCCAAAAAAGATTTCCACTCGCTGGTTCATATTTATCTCGTCATAGGACGCGCATAGAAAGTGAGGTGCAGACATTGCCGGGAAGATTTCCTAAATTGAATAAAGATGAACACTGGCATCTTTTCACTCGCGCCAACAATCACAATTCAGTTTATCGTAAACTATGTGTGCCAATGACCACACAAGAGCCTCAGGCTTCTGTCGTAAATAATGAAAAGGCATATTGTGATAATGCAAATATGTTTTTCGTTCAAATTGAGGATATTACTAACGAAAGGCTTTATGCGCTCGCTGGAATTATCAACTCCACACCTTTTGCATATTTTGCAAAATCAATAGCAAATCCTCAACAAAACGGCTATTATAAATTCAACAAACAATTTCTTGATCCTGTACCGTTCCCGGTTCAATCTTATCAGGAAATGTCTCCTGATATGGTTCAGTTGGCAAATGTAGCAAGACAGATTGAACAACTACATACTAGAATGAGTGCATCTTCAAGCCGCGCATCTCGGTATGTCCAAGCCATTAGAAGACTGTGGAATGAGCTGGATGCCATCTGTTGCAGACTATACCAATTGTCGGAAGAAGAGAAAAATACCGTTATGTCCCACCCACGAAAAGATAGGAGCTATGCGTAAGGAAACATTTAACATACTATATCATATTTCAGATCCGTTGCAATTGGATGCTGCGGTAGTGAGGTCATTCCTTATCAATAACGGATTAACGCCTGTTGATGGATTCATCGCAGATTTCTTAACAAATAATGAACTAAATCAAACTTTCTATGATATAGAGACTATCGAAGATGTAATCACCATATTCGAACAGTCTGTACCTGCTGATGAAAAGACTAAAAACGGAGCCATTTATACTCCAGCATACATCCGGGATTTCATTGTGAATCATTTGTATTCAGAAGATGCAAATAGATTCAGGAATGGCTTGATTATTGATCCAGCCTGTGGTTGTGGTGCCTTCTTATACACTGCTGCATTGATCAATAAAAATGACACTAATACATATCGCTCTGTATTAAGTAGATTATATGGTGTCGATATCAGTCCTAATAGTGTCCGTAGAACCAAACTTCTTCTTGCTTTGGCTGCACTTTCAAACGGAGAATGTATTGAAGAGTCGGATTTAAATATTCATTGCGCTAACTCCCTTTCTTTCGACTTCAATCAGTTTGAAGCGGTTGCACAAGCTGGAGGGTATGACTTTGTAATTGGGAATCCCCCTTATGTAAGATCTAAACATATAGAAGCAGAGTCAAAGGCTCTTCTACATAATTGGGAGGTGGCTAATGGTGGGAACACCGACTTATATCTTCCGTTCTTTGAAATAGGTATCAAAATCATCAATGAGAATGGGAAATTAGGGTATATTACTCTTAACTCATTCTTTAAGAGTGTGAATGCCCGTGGATTAAGGAATTATTTTTCGAAGAATCTGATTGGTCTGGATATCCTTGATTTCGGCGATGAATTGATTTTTGGTAAAAAGTTAGCTTATACCTGCATAACTTTTATTTCAAAGCAAGAAAGATATACGATTAAGTATCATCGTTCTTCTGCCCAGGAAATAAGAAATAGCGGAAACTTCGAGTATGACACTATCTCATATTTCGGTCTTGATAATCATAAGGGATGGAATCTTAACCAGAATGATGTTCTTCAAATCATCAATCGCATAGAGCATACAGGTACTCCCCTTGGCATCAAATATCGCATTAAGAATGGTATTGCTACTTTGGCAAATGACCTCTTCATTTTTCATCCGGACAGAGAGGATGAAATATATTATTATTTCAATGATAATGGTGTTGAATTTTGTATTGAAAAGGGTATTTGTCGTGATATCATTAAACCTAATATACTTCATAGTGAAGATGAGATAGAGGCAATTATGGAAAAGGTAATTTTTCCATACGATTCTAATTGTAAACCTATACCGGAGGCCATATTTATAAGTAAATATCCCAAGGCATATCAATATCTTTCGCTTAACAGAAGGAAATTGGATGAACGAGACAAGGGAGAGGGTAATTTCCCTGTCTGGTATGCGTTCGGTCGAACCCAAGCGATTGCCGATAAGGGAAAGAAATTGCTATTCCCATATATGACGGATGTCCCTCATTTTGTTTTTACAGATAATGAAGATATGCTTATTTACTGCGGATATGCCATATTCCATGATGATGAAAAAGAACTTAAGGTTCTCAAACGTCTACTAGAATCCTCTGTTTTCGATTACTACATGAAGCATACAAGCAAGCCCTATGCCACAGGCTACTATTCATACGCCAAAAACTATGTGAAGAATTTCGGTGTCTTATCTCTTTCTTCTGAACAAACGGAGGAGCTTCTTTGCTTATCTTCTAAGGAAGAGATAGATGAATATGTTGAAAGTCTATATGGTATAGATTTAGACGAAAATAAATGTTTCTCTCCTATGGAATACAATCTTTTCGCAACATGTTGAAATATAAATAATTGTAGTACGTTTAAAATTGCATTGAACATTCGTTTAAGAATGTATTTCACATTCACATTGAATTATGGCGCGAATCAGAAATATTCGAATACAAAATTTCAGATGCTTCAAAAACTTTGAAGCATCATTTGGTGATGAAAATTTCGTTGTTCTAATTGGTAGAGGGGACTCAGGTAAATCTACTATACTGAAGGCGATTGATGCACTCCTAAGTCCTCAATGGAATTATCATTTTTCAGATTGGGATTTTCACAATGGAACTGTAGAGAATCCCATAATTATAGAAGGAGATATTGTTGATATTCCAGATGAAATGACAACTTTGGAGTGCGTCGGTTTCAATTATAAGCTTCTAAAATCTGACGGGACGATAATTACTGATATTTCTAATGAAGAAGATACTGATAAATTAGTCTTAACCATTCGTCTTGTTGTAGATGATAGTCTTGAGCCTAAATGGTTTGTTGTATCTGGCAGAGATAATCTATCTGATAAAGAGATTCATAGTAAAGAAAGAGAATTGTTCCGATCTTTTTTCATTGAAGATAGTAATGACTCTCACTATTCATATCACAGACAGTCACCACTGGCAGCGCTTTCTCAAAATACGAGAGAAGAGAAAGACCAACTTAACCATAAAATGACGGCAATAGTTAGAGGAGCTTTCTTGCATGGAAAGAACGTATCTTCATTTGAAGAATTCAATGCATCAGCATCCAAAGTTCAGGAATATGCATCCCTGCTGGGTGTTGAAAGCACTTCATTTGATGCTCAGTTGGATTTTAAAGAGAACGCATATACCTTACGAAATGTGGGGTTACACAAAGATAATCAACCATGCAGGCTACTTGGAAATGGGTCGAGACGCTTAATATCAATGGCAATTCAATTGGAACTAACAAAGCAAGGAGGAATAGTTCTGGTTGATGAAATAGAACAGGGACTGGAATCAGACCGTATTCTCAACATTATTAAAATGTACAAAGGCAATAAGTGTGGTCAGATGATATTGACCACACACTCTCCTTATGTCGTTTGTGAGAGTAATTTTAACCAGTTGTTTCGTGTTAAAAGCGATCATTCAGGCTTATGGAATTTTGAAGAAGACTTTGCTGCCATATTAAGAACTTTCCCAGAACTATTTTTTGCTAGGAAAATTATAGCTTGTGAGGGAAAAACAGAAGAGGGATTTCTTAGAAAGTTAGATAGTATTATGAGAGAGATGGGAGATGGATTTAGCCTACATGGAATAATTTCAGCTAACTGCAAAGGTGGTGATAGATTCTATAAAGTTGCCATATCATTTAGAACATATAATGTAGATGTCTGCGTATTTTGTGACCACGATGTAAAAGGAATTGAAGAAAAACATAAGGCCGCAGAGCAAGCTGGTTGCAAGATAGTAAGATGGCAGAAGGGACTGTGTCTCGAACAACAGATATTCAATGATATTAAATGGGATACATTAGTAAAATTGGTTAATTTGGCCCAAAAGCTAAATCCAAATCTTAATATCTTCGAAAAAATGGGAATTTCAGAGGAAAACATTTTGTCGGAGCATAATGATACAGCCGCCAATCGATCAAAAATAGGCATGTTAGCAAAAAAAGATTCATGGTTCAAGGATATTAATCGTGGGGAACAGCTCGCTGAGGTCGTTTACACTGATTTCTTAAGTGGTAATGTACCTCAAAATACGGTACTTTACAATCAATTAGCGGAACTGACTAAATGGATAAAAGGTTAATAGACTTCCTTAGTGCAAGGAGATCCGTGTTAATAGCACCTGCTGGGTATGGGAAAACAACCATTCTTGCAGAGGCATTGAAATATCTGTGTCCTATTGAATCCAAGCCCATATTAGTCCTTACTCATACACACGCAGGTGTTGCTTCGATTAAGAAAAAATGTGCGACTCTCAATTTGGGCTCAAAAGTTGAAATAACAACCATTTCAGGATTTTGCCAAAAAATTGTACATGCTTTTGATGGACAGTTGCCTCCTTCTGATACAAACGGACGACCTGATTTTAACAAAATAATGCTTCGCGGTTTAGAAATAATGAAGCTTAAAAAGACACGCTATATCTTAGGACAATCATATAGCCACTTAATAGCAGATGAATATCAAGATTGTTCCTATTTGCAACACATATTTATTAGCTTGTGTGCTTTTAATGTTTCACTTCATATTCTTGCTGATCCATTACAAGCAATTTTTGGATTTAACAACGAGCGAATGGTCAACTTTTCAAATGATTTCAAGAAGTATGAATATTTTGAATTTCTTAATATTCCATGGCGTTGGTATCAAGATGGCAACAACAAGAGACTTGGTGATAGTCTAAGAATAGTTCGAGAAAGGCTAAACAATCAAGAGTCTATTGATTTTAATAATATTTTAGGGGCTTGCCATATATTGGGTGATTCACAAGAAGTTGATTTTTGGATAAAAATTCGCAAAAAAGTCTCGGAGTTACTCAGCAACAGCCTCTTAATAATTTTTCCTAACGGATTTGAGTATCAAATTGACACGCGTGCTCAAAAAAAGGCACAATTCGATTTAGCGCATCAATTCACATTATTAGAGTCCATTGATGATAAGGCATTTTATCGAAGTGCAAAAGATTTGGATAAATGTATTTCTTCAAAGGATAAAGAGCAGTTCTTTGCAAATTTTATTCGTCTTCTTAACAACTTGTCTTTCAAAAAGGGCGATATAGAAGATTGGTTTAACAGAACAGGAGTTAAGCGTAAAACAGATAAAGAAAAATTCCTTAAAGCACAGAAAATAAAAAATCTTATTGAGAAAATAATATCGTCAAGTAAACGGGCCTCGGAAATTGACAAATTGATTAAATTTCTACGATATGAACTAGTGTTTTTCCCAAAACGTCAGGAACTACTTTCTGCTGCATTCTCTGTTCTACGAATGCGAGGAGGCTCTTCGATGTATGACAATATGATTCTTCATAGAAATCGAGTCAGAATAATCGGACGCAAAGTAGAAGGTAAATGTATTGGAACTACTTTACTTACAAAAGGGCTTGAATTTGAAGATGTAATTATTATTGATGCACATAAAATTAAAGATGAAAATAATCTTTATGTTGCTTTGACACGTGCTTCAAAAAGACTCTTTATATATTCATCCTCAGCAATATGGGCTCCCAAATAAGGGAATAGTAATATACATCAGGTATACTTCATGGAGAAATAGAGATTGTAAACTGATTAATATCTCCTATACCCAGTGCATTTCATTGGACGATTCTACAACAGCACGAGCCGCTTTACTTCTGGCCGTTTCAATAGAGGCTGTCTAACAAGTTTAGGCGGCCTCTTTCTCTTTCTAGCACAGGCGAAA
>CAMWXH010000117.1 GCA_947178165.1 uncultured Porphyromonadaceae bacterium
CGGAGGATCAAGGAAGAGCAACATCGCTTTTGCACTTCGTTGTTGAATCTACAAAGCAAATGTTCAAAATTAATTTACATTATATTTAATTTTAATTTAGCAAGCATATCTTAGAATCGCAGAAATAAAAAAGAATGTTCACTAAATATTCGCAGAACTTTTAAGACTCTGATAAAAAAATTCTGCGAATACTCTGAGTTGATAGCTCAAGTTCTGCGAATAAAATCACTGGAGAAACTTAAATTACTTATAAGCAACCATCTATGGATAACCGAGAAATTAAGAATAGGATTGAATACATTGTTGTTTGCATAAGCGAATTTGCCAAGCGATTCAATCTCACCACCCAGCAGGCCTATGGCTACCTGCACCGCTTCAAGGGAATTGACTTTCTTAATGAGTTTTATGAAGTTGAACATACTCAATCAATAGAGAGTGCCGTTGACGATCTTCAAATGTATTGCTACAATAATGGAGGAAGAATTGCCTGATTCTCTTCCTCACTCCCCTATTCTCTCAATCTTTCGGGAATGACAGCGCGGACACATCACATTTGCCAACAGAGCCAAAGGAGCCGGGAAAGGCTCCAACATCCGAGGATTATTCAGATAATACACTCTCCCCATAAGCTGAAGCATCGGGTCAACGCCATATTCAAGTTCACAAGACAAACATCTGTATCTTTTCATTTTCATAGGCAATAATCTACTTATAAATCCCAATGAAAGAAGCCATTAATACATAATTATGAGACTCTATTTCTCCTTTCTAACTCGCTTCGACCCACATTTAGGACATGTAGGGGAAGCGAATAAATCATTTTACAGGACGTCTTAATTGTCGATTCCATAGATGACCGCCAAAGCATATTAAGGTAAGCATGGAACTACATAATAGTCCTTTTTTCCAATGTTTTCTTAGGGATTTATTACAGGCTCTGCCCATTTTCTTTAATGACGGGGCATTTGATTTATCAGCTCTATATTCCATAACAGCACCCACTCCTATGCATCCTAAAAAAGCTGATATAAATCCACACAGGAGAAGAATCTGAGAATTTTTATCTTGCAGAATATCTTTTACGTCGTTTTTTAAAGACGGAAAGCCTCGATAGAGTTGATCATATACCTCTTGATTTGATATTGAAGGGGTACCAGCTGGATTGACAATAACATTTTCACCATTGAACCTGTCTTTGTTAGCATTAATTAATTCTCTTAATTCAGCCTCAAGTTCAGCGGTGGTAATTATATTCTGCTCCGGATATCTATAAGCTCCTGTCTCCGGATCAAAAAGATTCCTAAAAAGGGCTTGAGGAGACCTACTAATCTTAAGTTGTTGTGCTTCACCATTTACATAGAAATCCACACCATTGGGCATCTCTGAGACCTTATAGATATCTTCACCTCTCTTTTTGCATATCTAGTAATAAATATCTTCAAATGCTTGTCCGTTCCCTGTGCCATATCCTTGTTCATTTGTGCAAAGATACTTGGGAAGTCCAGTTCTTTTATTATCTTGTCCTAAATTCTGTTCCTTCAGGCTCTGATCTGCGATATAAAGGAAATAGAATCCTCCGGCGCATCCAAAATAGATTGCTCCATTTTTGAAGAAATTCTCCTTTACTGTTATATCATTTTTACTGTTAGTTTTATTATTCATTGTGTAGTCTTTTTTATTTGGCTGCGAAGATAAGATATTTTCATTAAACGATCATATCCAATTTTTCATACTTTTTAATTTTAATTCAAAAGCATACTTTAAGAACTATTTTTCGCTTCTTATTAATAACTTTCTATCTCCCGACTAAGGTAAGTATTAGGGATAAAGAAGTATTCTTCACTTCAGATAGGCACAAATGAACCGGAGCATTAGACGTATATCTAATAATTCCGGTCCAACACCATCCTTATTTATTAATATTTAATTCGTCCTTCTATTAAATCACTACTTCTTATATTATAATATTCATTTAGACAACATTTTTGAAAATATTCCTCCATTTCTTTTGTCTGTTCCTCACCAATAAAGGCCTCTAACAATTCCACCGGGGATTCTCTTTGAAAAAATATTTTACAAGTATATATCAATAAATCTGTAGAATATTCTCGGCCTTGGAGTTTATATCCTCCAACCAAATCATCGAAGAGATTAAGATGAGAAGGATAGATAAATCCAGTATTCTTGAAATTATTTATTGCAGGACAATAGCCCTCTCTTAAAAATTCCTTTTTATCTCTTGCAAACCAATGAAACATAGACGGGCAATCGATGTGACACATAGTATTTGGCATAAGGATTAGTTTCTCCTTAATTGGGGATAATAGTTTAAGGGCCTCTAAAGCTCTATTATATGGGTAATAGAGAAGTACGTTATCATAAGCACTTAAATCTCTATATAAGACATCAGAACATATACGTTGCACTAAACTACCCACTACCAATAGGCTCGAATCGAAATTTTTAATTCTTTGTGCGTTTACATCATTCCCAATAATGAATCCTCGTGCACCCAATCCTCTATAATACTTAAACACACTCTCTTCCATCACACTTTTAGGACTTTGCCATAATATTAAAAATGGCAATCCCAAATCCGATATGTAACTCAGATGACTTTCATATTCTTCTCTTGACTTCGGCATATAACAAGACCCCTTACGACTCGTTTCAATCGAAGTACGTGTGTTGATACTATCTTCACTATAAGGAGGAAGAAATAGATAACTGATGAACAAACGATTCTGCGAATAGAATTTAAGTAATCGTTTAGAGAAATTATAAGGGACTTCGTATTTTTTTATCATTTTAAAAAAAGATAATCAGATTAGATCTAATGAAATGTTTCCATATGCTTGAATATTCAAGCATATGGAAACATTTCATTTAACGGGATTTAAAGCCAAAACCCCAACAACTGCAATTACTCCTGAGCTTTGCCATTTTGATTACATGTTTTGGCAACTTCTTCACTTCATATTTAATCTCCATAATATATTATATTTTAAAAGTTAAAACTTACTTGTTGGAATTAGAATTAACACGAATGTGGTTTCGTAATTTAGATATAAATATTCTCTAATTATTAAAGTAAGCAGTAAAAGGATTTTACACTCTTTTTACATTCTATGAGTAGAAGTATTCATTACTTCTAATCATCAGATCATATATTCTTTCCTTAATGCCTAAAGAACAATGTCGCTTAATCTTTTTCTTCTCATCAAACTTCAAAAGATTATTTTCTTCTATAAACTTAGTGAGCTCGTCAATTCGACATCCTCCTCCACAGATATACCTTATTTCACAATCACAGCAAGGCCCTATCTCAAATACACTCGTCTTAGTTCGTGCAATCAATGCCTTCTTATACAATTCTTCCATTGACTGTTGACGTATATTACCAAGCGGAGTTAAAGCTTGTATACGTGGGCAGAGATAGGCATCCCCATTGCAAGCAATCGCTAAATTGCCAAAAGCGCAATTTGTTAAGATTGTAACATCCATAAGAGTTCTAACAAATTCGATTACTCGGAAATCATCTCCATAAATTGATTTCTGGATGGCTTCAATATATTTTCTATATTCTTCGTTTATTTCTTCTGCATTAGAAATGTTCCTTCCATTTAATAACTCATCGGAAAAACGGAGTTCAAAAGGATACTCATCATATTCTTTTACTATAGCTTTAGCAAATTCTATGAATCCCTCCAAGTTATTCTTCAAAATTGTGTATGCTGGGGTCATAGAGATAATTGTTTGGACACCACGTGATAAAAATGCCTTTACTGTGTCTAAAGCTTTTTGAAAATTTCCATTTCCTCGTATCATCGAGTTTGAACTTTCCGAAAATCCATCTATGCTCACTTGGACAGAAGATAAGTACGGATAAACTCTATCTATCAAGGCTACTGGAAACTTTGTTCCGTTTGTCATAAGTTTTATTTCCAATCCGCAACTATGCCCAAAATATACTAAATCTGCCAAGTCTTTCCTTAGACTCGGCTCTCCTCCTGAAAAAGTAATAACACCACACTTTGTTATACTTGAGAACCACTTCAAAATACCTTTTATTTCATCGGTAGTTAATTCATCTTGCAGTTCTGTATCTGAGAACATATAACAATGAGGACATCTTAGATTACAAGCATTGGTAAGATATATATGCAATTCTTCTCCTTTTTCCGGTAAATGGGAATTATTATATCCAAATTTTCTTGCTTCTATCTGTGTTAGGACATATTGAATATCCTTTCTATCAAATTCCTTATTTTGTAATATATCCTTTACTGAGTATCCTGCTTGCAGAAATCTGAAGATCTTTATCTGAGAATAATTAGTAAGAATAATCCATTTGGCTTCTTGAGGATCAACAACTAAAAATTTATTCTTATAAGCTATCTCCTTTATGTCATTACCAAAATGATATCTTTTTTCTACACTAATATTATGATGCTGCATTTCTTAGAATTGTTAATTATTTTTTATTATATTGAACGCTTGTTAGAGCATCCAGAACATATTTTCTTCCGGATGCTCTCTATCACTTAAATATAATCTCCCAAATCCCCATCAAGACAATAATCACCTTCACAATCCTCTGAATATTCAATCCATTCGTTGTGAAGATCATTATTCAGCTCCTCTATTACATCTTTTGTGATATAGCAACAATCGTAACAAGAACGTATTTCATCTTCATCAATTAAAACTTCATCCTCATTATATAGGACCGCATAAGTATTGGTGTATCGAGTATGATCTACCCACAATACAGATCTCGTGACGTATTTTACTTTTCCTCTCATATATACTTTTTGTTTATCACTATTTATTAATGAACATCCACCTTCCCCCTTGTGAAGATGCCTCCTTTATTGAGAGGCATCTTCGCATTGGGCAAGTTAGCGGTTTTATTTCACATTAATTTTCTTCACCACAGCGCCTTGAGTGACAATGTAAAGGCCGGGGGTGAGATTCTCCATTGATGATGAGATCTTCATACCGTTGAGGTTATATACCTCGTATGGCTCGTCGGAATTGATATCATCTTCAATTTCCACTATTCCTGTCGCGAAGTCGTATGCTTGAATGTTCCTGAAATTCCTCCAAGGATCAATTTGCCTACATTTCTCGATAGCTTCTTCGGGAACATAAAGGGTAGCGTGTTCATAGATTTGATCATTATTTGACCAAAAAACTCCTCCACTAGCACTTATAGGTTCCTTTGCAGAATAATAGACAGATTTTAAGCTGGTACAACTACTGAAAGCATAATGATCGATTGATTTAACCGAACTACTGATTATAACCTCCGTCAGGCCACTACAGCAGGAGAAAGCATCATAACCTATATTTGTCACGGAATTGGGAATTGTAAGTGAGCTGGTAAATCCACTACAGTCGGAGAATGCGTAATTGCCGATTTCTGTTACAGAGTTAGGAATGACGAGCGAGCCAGTAAATCCCTTACAGTTCCAGAAAGCTCTTTCTCCAATACTCGTTACAGAGTTGGGGATGGTAAGAGAACCTGTAAAACCACTACAGCAAGAAAAATTTCCTTCCTCAATACTCGTTATAGAAGATGGGATAGTTAGAGAGCCGGTAAAACCATCACATCCTCCAAAGGCATATTCTCCCATTCTCGTTACAGAAGCGGGAATGATAAGAGAACCGGTAAATCCTTTGCAGCCAGAGAAAGCATCATCACCAATACTCGTTACAGAAGGGGGGATAGTAAGAAAACCTTCTATTTCGATACACTCACAAAAAGCGCTATCTCCGACTTCCTTTAAAGCATTAGGTAGAGTAAGCCCTCCTCTAAGATTCCTGTTAGAGTAAAAAGCCTTCCTTGCTATCTTCTCCACAGTGTAATAGGTAGCCTCAAATTTAACGGTTCCTGGAATTATCAGATCCTTAATTTTTTCAAAATCATCTCTCGGACCCATAACAGTTGCAACCTTTGTCACAGGATTCCCAGCATACTTTATTTGACCTTCAATAATAAGATCTGTAGATAATACATTAACCGTACAGCAAGCAGATACATCACCACATATAGCCGTAACATTAGCCAAACCGTCCGATATTGCAGTCACAATGCCATCACTTGAGACTGCTGCCACATCCTCATTATCCGATGTCCAAGTTATTCTCGTATCTACAGCATTTTCTGGATATACATTTGCTATCAACTTGTCAGACTCTCCAATCAATAGATTCAATTCATTCATATTAAGAACCACGTTTGAAGCGGTAATCGGTTTAACCGATACATTACACGTTGCCCAAACATCTCCACAAGAAGCGGTAATATAGGCATCCCCAACAGATATTGCCATTACTATGCCGTCATCGGAAATAGTTGCTATATCTGGGTAATTTGAATACCAAGTTATGCTTTTATCAATGGCATCTTCAGGATACACGGTTGCTGTAAGTATGCCTGTTTCTCCTGTAACAAGTTCCATTTTAGTCGTACTAAGAGCAATGCTGGTAGCGACAATCGGTGTAACGGTTACTTTACACGTTGCTGAAACATCTCCGCAAGTAGCGGTAATATTGGCAACTCCTACGGATAGAGCGGTTACGGTACCATCCTTAGATATTATTGCAACTTCCTCGTTGTCCGATGTCCAAGTGATGCTTTTATCCAACGCATCATCAGGATATACGGTTGCCGTTAATTTGTCCGATTCTCCAGTAATGAGATCAATTTTAGATGCACTGAGAACAATTCTGTTGGCGACAATCGTTGTAACGGTAACTTTACATGTTGCTGAAACATCTTCACACGTAGCGGTAATGTTGGCAACTCCGAATGATATGGCAGTTACCGTGCCATCCTCAGAGACTGTTGCCACTTCCTCATTGTCCGAAGTCCAAGTGATGCTTTCATATGGCCATACGTTTGCAGTCAATTTATTAGATTGCCCCACATTCATCTTCATCTCATATTTATCAAGCTTTGGCACAACAGTTACTTTGCAGGAAGTGGACACATCTCCACAAGTAACCGTGATTGTAGCTCGCCCGAGCCTAAAAGAATGGACTTTCACCTCCCTGCCATCTCCATAAACACTCGCTACCAAATCATCAGATGAAGTCCAAACTAATCTTTTATAAAAAGCATCTTCAGGGGTAGCCATGGCTTCTATATGGGCGACCTCTTCCACGGGAATCGAAATATCGTCCTTATCAAGAATAATGTTCGAAACCTTTTTAACCGGGACAATATTTTTAAAATTACCCCAGCCCTCAACATCACTTTCATATCTTTCTTCAGCTCCTTCTGGCACATATAGCACTGTTTTATAGTAAGGGTAATATGTATAAAATGAATCATTGGTTTCTAATGGACTACAACTATTACAATATATATAGTCAAAATTTGTCCCTGCAAACGAACCATATCCAATAGAACCTTCTGTTTGAAGTAGGGATAAATCACTAAAGTTGCGACACCGAAAGAAGGCATAATTTCCAATACTTTTAACGGATTCTGGAAAAATAAGAGATGAACGAAAGCCATTACATTCAGCGAAAGCATAGTTTCCTATAGTCTTTACGGAATTCCCAATTGTTAAAACACCACTATCATCATAGCCATTACCATATCCACTACCAAATCCACTACATCCATAGAAAGCATAGTCTCCAATGCTTTCCAGAGAATTGGGAAGGGATAGGTCTCCGTATAATCCACTACATCCATAGAAAGCATAATCTCCAATACTTTCCACAGACTCTGGGAGAGATATATGTCCATCTAAACCGCTACAGTTCTTAAAAGCCGCTTTGCCAATCTTCTTAATGGAATCAGGAAGGTCATTATATCCCCAATTGCCTTTACTACACCCTGTGAATTCCTTACAGCCGGAGAAAGCATTGTCTCCTATTTCTAACAAATGCTCAGGCAACCCTATTTCTGCTCCTTCCTGAATCATAACTTTCTCACCAAGATTACTAAAAGCACCAGAGCCTATGCTTGTAACATAGTACCTCTCATTTTGATAATAAATCACATCTTCAAAATCCAAGTAAAGTAACTTTTCACAATAAGGCGCGAGCCCAATAGCAGTCGCAGTTTTTGTCTCTGTGTCTAGTTCATAACGAACATATTCCCCATTCACCTTAACTGAAAAAGCTGATAGGCTTATCCATAAGAGGCTAAAGAAAACAATGTATTTCATAGATACTTCCCAAAATTTTGGAGAAGATTCACGAAATGCCAAATCATCCATGACAATTATAATTATTGCCTCCTGATTCCCTAATTCGGCGGTTAGTTCCATATAAAAAGAAAAGAGGGGAATTCATCTCACCTCTATCATAGCTAAACAGGCCCGCCAAGGCCTCAACCTGAATGACATAAGGGTAGAATAAACTGCCCCTCTGAATTGCGTATGTGAAGATACGACAGTGATAGTCGCATCAGCAGATACTACAAAACAGAAAGAGCGTCTAATCTCACTCTATCTCAGGTTGTTATTGAATTGGCGGTTCGTTTAGCTGAGAAAGAAAGCTTGACACTTTTCTCTTCCGACGGTATTTCTCCTCCATCGGATAATGCAAAGTTAACAATATATTTTGATTAGACGCTCATTTTAAAGGTTTTTTATTATTTACACCGCGGAAGCTCGGAGGCTCCCGCCACAGGTTGGTC
>CAMWXH010000118.1 GCA_947178165.1 uncultured Porphyromonadaceae bacterium
CGAGGCGGAAAACGGAGGGACCATACGCCACATCGCCGTTGCCGAGGTAAAGCTCTCCGTGGTTGGAGATGGCGAAGGAGTCGAAGATCTGTCCACCGAATCGGAAGCTGAACCCGATCGGGAAACCGGGGGCGGTGCGTTCCTCGCCATGGAACATCTTCCCGTCGGCGAAAAGCACGCCGTTGCCGTTGTTGAAGAGCATGGACGCGAGGGGCGTGCCATCCTTTATTTCGGAATAGGGCGTTCCGCCCTTTGTGACCGTGTATTGCGGAATATTTCCCGCCCACGCCCACATAGGCAGGGCGAGGGCGGAGGTCAGGAGGAGTCTCCTGAGCCTTAGCCTGTGGTTTCTGTAGGTTTGCTGTTTCATCATATCAAGTTTTTGTAAAGTCATGGACACGACGGATTGTGCCGTCCCTTGTGAGGACAGCATACGGATGCATGAAAATGTCAGTTATTCTTTTATGGAGTAAATTGTAAAGGCAATGTATTACCCCCCCGATTTAGTATAGAACTCTCCTACCCTCAAGTGTTCGGGAATGGGAGGGAAGATGTTATGGATGGGGAGGGATTGTTTCATTTTGTTTTAGGTCTGAAAAATTACATCAGGTCTATAACAGTTAGCTACGACCTGTTTTCGGCACAAAATTACAATCCCGACATCGACACGTCAACACCCCAAAGGGTGATTTTTTAGTCTTTATTCTCACGCAGAGGCGCAGAGGGAACGGAGACGCTTCGCTGGACTAATCTCCTGCGGAGATGATAAGGAGAATAGACCGGAGAACAGAAATTACAGGAGATAATATTTAGAAAAAACAGGAGAAACAGGAGAGTAATGACCTCCTGTTTCTCCTGTTCTCCTGTCTTAAAAATTTATTAAAAATTATTCTGTCTTAAAAAGCGAATGCGCTTACGTTCCCGCACCGGAAAGGCTTTGCCTCCCATCTATCACTTCTGACTTCCGAATAGTTTCTTCATCATGTCGTCAGACAGCCCCAAAGACTTAGCAAGAGAGGAAAGCTCATTAAGTGTATCTTCCCGACCTTTCTCCATCCCTTTCTCCATCCCTTTCATTAATCCTTTTGTCATGCCTCTGTCATAACCGATGCCTATGCCTTTTTCAAGACTGCGTCGCTCGGCAAACCGGATTGCGCTCTGACTGTCAAGCTCCTTGAGGTATGACTGCGAATAGGCAACAGCCTCCTCGTTAGAGAGGTTGCCTGTCGAGGATGCTGTGAACATTTCCTCGTATTCTCCTGTCAGATAAGGTTTCGATTCTCTTGTCATGTTCTCCATATTCTTTATAAGGTATAACTGTCTTAAAAGTTCGGTGTCGCATTCATCCCAGTCTTCGGGAACCTCAGGGAGCGAAATGAATATCATCCGCATCTTGTCGGAATAGACCTCCCCGGTGTGGCGGTCAACAGGCACTATATCCTTTACAAGTGTCTCGCTCATACCGGTTATGTGGAAATCGACAAGGACGATGCAGACCACAGGATAAATCTCATATTCCACGCCGCGCACACCCTGGTTGACCACCGCCTTGGAAACATAGAAGAGGATCCTGTCGGGAAAATTCTCCGACTCCTCCTGCTGCATCTCCAGGATGAAGTGCCTGCCGGTTTCTGTTGTGCAGTATATATCGTACATTATCTTCTTCCCCGTGATATGTTCGGGAAGTAGCTCCTTGTCACGGTACTCGACCTTCTCAATGTGCATCTCCCCCTCGAAGAGGGCGTTAAGGAAACGGCGCAGTATGTTGGAGCGTTCCTTGCTCCCGAACACGCGCTTGAAGCCGAAGTCAGTAAGGATCCGTATGAACTCCCTGTCAAGCGGATTGGACACTGGCTCTCTCTTGATCATGATTTCCTGGATTTTGTTTCTGCAAATCTAATGAATTTTAGCGAGATAAACAAATCTTTTCAATCAATGTTTAAGTAGGTTGTCTTTTCTCTTGGAAAACATTTATGTTTTTTCTCACGCAGAGGCGCAGAGGGCACGGAGACGCTTCGCTGGACTAATCTCCTGCGGAGATGATAAGGAGAATAGACCGGAGAACAGAAATTACAGGAGATAATATTTAGAAAAAACAGGAGGACAGGAGAGTAATGACCTCCTGTTTCTCTTGTTCTCTTGTCTTAAAAAACTACTTTAAAGATCTCCTGTCTAAAAAACTTATGTCTTAAAAAGATATTCTCTTGTCTTTGAAAACCTAAGACTATTAATTCTTGGAAGTGTTACATAAATATATTACTTTTGCACTGACCCTTATAATAAATTCATTAATGTATAAGAACAATAGAAAGGAACATCTCTATTCCGTGGCACTAAAACTTTTCCTCACTAAGAGGTATGAGGGAGTGAGCATTTCCGATATCGAGAAGGCTTCGGGCATGACAAGGGGTGCTATTTCTTATTATGGCAAGGATAAGCTGGGCCTTTTCTATAACGTGATAAAACATTGCCTCGTCGATAAGCAGAACCTGGATTACAAGATGAATCCCACCCCTCCACGCTCCCTTCAGGAATTCATTGAAAACTATATCCAGGGATGCAGGGAAACCTTAGAGAACCTGCGCGACATTGACCGGTCAATAACCAATGGAAGCCGTGGGTACATGGCCCTCATTCTGCAGATTTGCGATTTCTTCCCCGACCTTAATGAGCAATACCTTACCAACCGCAACAATGAATTGCTACGATGGATAGAGATCATAAATCTTGCCATAAGGGAGAATGAGATACGAGGGGACATTGATGTTTTGGCCACGGCCAAAAGCTTCATGAATATCTTCTATGGCCAGTCATTCTTGGATGCACTGAGCGTTGGACTCAATATAATGGATCTCAAATTGCAATTCCAGAACCTCTACAATCTTTTGAAACAGCAATAGGGTTACTATATAAGTTTATAGTTTGTGGCAAACGCAATCGCCTCACTGATGCTCCTCACATCCAATTTCTCAAATATGGCGCGACGACGCGATTTTATGGTGTCTTTCGAACGATGCACGCGCCTCGCTATCTCCTCCACTGTCAAGCCTCGGGCCGACAGAAGCAGAACCTCCTTCTCCCCTTCGCTCAACCTCACGGTATCCTTCCTCTCCCATTTATCCTCCTCCAGATCATAGCTCCAGTATTCCGACTGTCCAAGCTTGCGCACCTCCACATTCCCCGGCGAGTCATGGTTAGAAATTGATACATAACACACCGCCAGCCATATCCGACCATTGGGAGCCATAAGAAGAGGTGTATGTTTCTGATGAATCAATACATTACTTCCGTTATTCTTTAGATGAAAGTCATAGCTGATGCTGAAGAGATGGCGTTCCTCCGCAGGCTGACTGTTAAGGAACCGGAATCCGACGGTGTTGATCTTCAGGAGCATTTTCAAGTCATCTTCAGGAACGTGGGACAAGTAGAAGCCATAGCCCATCTTCTCTACTTCTTCCGGCTTACATCCGCACAAGAATAAAGGATTCTGGGAGACATAGAGAAATTTTTTAGCATAGTAGTCAATTATATAGACACTCTCGTATGCTAATTTCGAGATAGCATCTGTGGCGGCCACAAAATATTTGGCCCGCTCATAATCTTTAGGGGTGATGCCCTCCACAGAGTTATATGAATTGAAAAACTTCTCCGTTATATCTGCCATAGACTGAAAATATCTTACCCGATGATCCTCAAACCACTCTTGACATTGCAAGGACACATCTTTATGCTGCAAATATAACAAAAAGAATTATAAGCGTAATGTATTTGCCAATTTAACACCCTAAAGGGTGATTTTTACCAGCACTTAGATTGACTTATCTCTCGCGAAGAAGATAAAACAGACAGTGAACAGAAGAAAATAATTTTATAAATAAGACAAGAGTACAGGAGAAACAGGGGAATAATGACCTCCTGTTTCTCCTGTACTACTGTCTTATACTCCTGTCTTAAAAATTGCAGATGCCCATTTTCTCATGCATTCCTGTATTAATAAAACGGCACTGTGGAAATTCCGTCTAAAACGTGGGCCGAACAGGCACAAAAAAAATTGATTGTCATCCCGACAACCAATCTTGCGTTAACCTTAAAATCTAATACCATGAAAAACTCACTGCAAAATTAGAAAATATTTTTCAAAACTATGCTATAAAACATAAAAATATTTCTTGATTTTGCATTTATTAACTTTTATTTCTGAATTAGTTTATTGTATTAACATTTATTTAGAATAAAAGTTAATAAATGCAACCGCTCCGCGGTTGAGCACGTCGTTACGATTTGCAGGCCGAGATACGCACAAAAAAAATTGATTGTCATCCCGACAACCAATCTTGCGTTAACCTTAAAATCTAATACCATGAAAAACTCACTGCAAAATTAGAAAATATTTTTCAAAACTATGTTATAAAACATATTTTTATTCTCCAATTTAACTTTAATTAACAATTTGAGTCTATTTTCACCCTTTTTATTCAAATTATTTTAGATTTATACATTTCCGTATTGGGAAAACAAACCATTTTTACTAACTTTGCACAGAGAAGTACTCAGACAAAAGGGTATATAAACACGACAATATAATGGAGAATAAAATAACAGTCGAGGGCCTGACTTTTGTGCCATATATCACAAAGGAGGAGATAGAGACGCAGGTGAAACGCGTGGCCTCGGAGCTTCGTGAGGATCTTAAGGGGGGAAATCCGCTTTTCCTGTGTGTCCTGACCGGAGCTTTCATCTTCGCCGCCGACCTTATCCGTGAAATAGGATTGAACGACGCACCGATATCTTTCGTGAGATATTCAAGCTATGAGGGCACCTCTTCCACCGGGCAAGTGAAACAGTTGATGGGACTAAAGGAGGATATCTCAGGACGCGACGTGGTTATTATTGAAGATATTGTCGATACAGGCCTCACCGCCTCGCTTATGGTGGAGGATCTGAAGAAACGCAATCCCTCCTCCGTGAGATTTGCAACCCTGCTTCACAAACCGCAGAGTTCCAAGACCGGCTTCCAGCCTGATTATGTGGCATTCACCATACCCCCTAAGTTCATTATCGGATATGGACTCGACCTCGACGGGAAAGTGAGGAACCTTAAAGATATATATGTGATTCAGGAACAGCAGGAGAAATAATTCCAAAAGAATACTGAATCCATAAGGATAATACAATTTTCAGTTGCTTGTTATAAAAACGAATTAAATATGCTAAACGTAGTACTCTTTGGCGCACCGGGGAGCGGTAAAGGCACCCAGAGCGAAAAACTGATCGACGAGTTCGGTCTCTATCACATATCTACAGGCGAAGTGCTCCGCGACCATATCCGCCGCGGCACAGAACTTGGCAAGATTGCCGATTCCTACATTTCAAGGGGTCAGCTTATACCCGACGACCTAATGATCCGTATCCTGGATGATGTGCTTGAAAAAGAGGCTGCCGACAAGAAGGGGGTGGTGTTCGACGGTTTCCCGCGCACTATCCCGCAGGCTGAGGCCCTTAAGGAGCTTCTGCTGAAACGCGGAACCGACCTACATGCCGTGATCGGACTTGAAGTGCCCGAGGATGAACTCGTGGAACGCATGCTCAACCGCGGCAAACAGACAGGCCGCGCCGACGATAACCTCGAGACCATCAAGAACCGCCTGCAGGTGTATCATAATCAGACTCATCCTTTGCGCGAGTATTACACCAATGAGGGGAAATACCTTCCCATCAACGGCACCGGATCTGTGGATGAAATATACGACAACATCGCAAACGGGATTGAGAAATCTACCGGCCATAAGCGTCCTGCAAAATAAAACTGCTTCTTTCTCCAATATTTCCATATAAAAGAACGTTAAATCTTTATGAAAATAAGATTTGACGTTCTTCTTTTTATCTCTTCGTTTGCACTTGTGCTCCTTACGCTCGGCAGCTGCAAGGGACCGAAGCTCTCGGAGGCCAATGCGCAGTTCAACCGGGGGGAATATTTCAATGCATCCAAGACATATAAATCGGTATATAACAAGCTGAGCCCGAAGAAAGACCGTGAACTTCGCGGAGAGGTGGCATATCAGCTTGCCACTTGCTATCGTCGTCTCAATATGGCCCCTAACGCTTCGGCGGCATATCAGAATGCCATAAGGTATGACTATCCCGATTCGATGGCTTTCTATTACTTAGGACGCTCCCTTCAGGCCGAGGGGAAATATCAGCCTGCGATAGATGCTTACACCACTTTCCTTGAATGGCGCCCCGACGACCAACTGGCCCGCGAGGGGATCAACGGTTGCAGAATGGCCATCAAGGCAAAAGAGGGACGGAAGAGCCGTTATATTGTGAAGAGCGCAAAACTTTTCAATTCCCGTCGTTCTGATTTCGCTCCCATGTATCTTGACAAGGAGCTGAACACCATCTATTATACCTCCTCCACCGAGAAAGCCACAGGAACCAACAAGTCTGAAATCACCGGCACGAAGAAGTCGGATATCTTCTATTCCAAGAAAGATGAAAGCGGGAAATGGGGGAAGCCGGAGCCGGCCGAAGGTTCCCTGAATACGGAACACGATGAAGGAATTATCAGCTTCTCTCCCGATGGACAGACGATGTATCTGACGGTTGCGCGCCGTGCTCCGGAGGCTGATACTTCAGTTGAGATCTATACCTCCCGAAGAAGTGACGCTTCATGGAGCGAGCCACAGAAATTTGAAATCACGGCCGATACACTTTCTGCCTACGGACACCCGGCGGCATCTCCAGATGGCACATATCTCTATTTCTGTTCGGATATGCCGGGAGGCTATGGCGGCAAAGATATATGGCGCATAAACCTGAAGGAACGCTCCGGATCGCTTGAAAACCTTGGCCCGCAAATCAACACACCGGGTGATGAGATGTTCCCTTATCTGCGTGCTGACACTCTGCTCTATTTCTCATCTGACGGACATCCCGGCTTCGGAGGACTCGACCTTTTCAAGGCGCACCTCAATTCAACGGGCGACAGATGGAGCGTGGAGAATATGGGGATACCTATCAACTCTTCGGGAGATGATTTCGGAATCACTTACGGTCTCGGTGAATCGGGTTTCTTTTCATCAAACCGAGGCGATGCACGTGGTTACGACCATATATACAGTTTCGAATATCCGGAAGTTAAGGTCACGATTTCGGGAATGGTCCTTGATAAGGATGAAGAGCCGGTGCCGAATGCGATTATCCGCATTGTGGGCGATGACGGGTCGAACCAGAAGGAGGTCGCGCGAGATGACGGTTCGTTCCGCTTCAAGCTCGAACGGGGCGTGAAATATGTGATGATGGCCGGAGCTTCGGGCTACCTGAACGTGAAGCAGGAGTTTGAATCGGACATGGAGGAAGAGGATGCCGACTATGAGGTTGATTTCATCCTTGCCGCCATACATAAGCCACAGGTTGTGGAAAACATTTTCTATGACTTCGATAAGGCCACATTGCGTCCCGAATCAAAGGAGGCTCTCGACGAGATGGCACAGATGTTGCGAGATAATCCTAACGTTACCATAGAGATGGGCGCTCATACCGACCGCAAGGGGACGGAGGAATATAACATCAACCTCTCCAACCGCCGGGCCAAGAGCGTGGTGGATTATCTCATTGGCTTAGGCATCAATGCCGACCGAATGACCTGGAAAGGGTATGGCGAGACGGTGCCAAAAAAGGTGACGAAACGCATCAATCGTGAATATCCGCAATTTGAGGAAGAAACCGTTCTTGATGAGCCATTCATCGAAACTCTCTCTGAAGAGGATCAGGAGGCAGCCGACCAGATCAACCGCCGCACTGAATTTCAGGTCACCTCCATAAACTACGATATGTATTGACAATGAAAGATACACTGAATTTTCTTAAAGAATTATCTGCGAACAACAACCGCGAGTGGTTTAACGCACACAAGGAGGAATACCTGAAAGTTAAAGCAAACATCGATGCTTTCACTGCTACCCTTATATCCCGCATAGCGGAGTTTGAGCCTGATGCATCAAGGCTCTCACCTTCTGATTGCCACTATCGCATCTATCGCGACACGCGCTTCTCTGCTGACAAGACCCCTTATAAAACCCATATCGGCATCTACATCAACCCACGTGGAATTTACACAGGAGGGAAGAAAAGCGAGTTTTGCGGTTATTATATCCATATAGAGCCGGGAGAATGCATGGTTTGTGGTGGCGCCTGGTATCCTCCGGCACCTCTGCTGAAGGAATATCGCAGCGAGATTTACAATAACATAGAGGAATATCTTGAGATAATGGATAATCCTGAATTTAGCTCTCACTTCAAACCATACTGGACTGAACCGTTGAAGACAGCTCCAAAAGGGTTTCCAAAAGACTGGGAGCATATCGACTTGTTGAAACCACGCAGTTTCACGGTTGCATCGCATATCTCCGACCGCGATTTCTGTTCAAAAGGGATTGTTGACAGAATCATCTCCCTTTGCAAAATCCTGAAACCCTACGACGATTTCTTCAACTTCACCCTTGAAGAGCATCCGGAATTGGCATCATGCAGGCCAAGGAGATAAAGAGATAATCCAATTGAATGTAAGCATTAACAGAAGTACACCTTTTGGAGGTTGCAGTGAGGTTGTAACTTT
>CAMWXH010000119.1 GCA_947178165.1 uncultured Porphyromonadaceae bacterium
TGCTTATCACATTCTTCATGCTCTGTACCACCATGATTAAGTCGCAGACTTTGACAATCGCACTTCCGACCAATGAGAAGATCGAGAATAAAGAGAATCTCAACCAGGCTTCAGCAGAGGATGCCGTAACTATCATCCTCGATGCTAAACGCAAAGCAGGGTCTTCGGAAGTAGATTCAGTGAACGGAAAAGTTGTTCCCGTGGTTTACTATTATGAAGGTAAGCCGGGTGGTGACGAAGGCATCATCGGTGCCGACGGCAAGATCCACCATGAGAACAATAACCTCAAGGAATCCGCATTCCTTTCTTCAGATGCCAAGACAGGCACAGCCCGTGGCATTCGCGAACTTATCCAGAAACGTAATAAGGCGGTTCTTGAAAAAATCACCGAACTCAAGAAGAAATATGAGAATGGTGGCTTCGGATCGCTTGAAACCAAGGAAGGACGCGAAAAAGCACAGGAAGCTTACAACAAAGCCGCATCTGAGGTCAGAAAAGACTCTACTTTGTCTAAACCTGTGATCATCATCAAATCGACTCCGAATGCTTCTTACGAAAGCCTTATCAATGTGCTCGATGAAATGCAGATCAACCAGATTGCAAAGTATCAGATCGACAACATGACCCAGATCGACTCTGTTATGGTGTTGGATTATCGTGGTATGCTTAATAAGTAATGTTAGGTTTAATAATTAAAAAAGCAGAAGAAAATGGCTAAAAATGTAGATCTGACATCACAAGAATGGCGCGACCTTATCTTTGAAGGAAAAAACCATGAATTTGGAGCTTACCAGCTCCGTAAAAATAGCGACCGCAGACATAATCTCGCTTTCGTTTATACTCTCATTGGCCTTGTAATCCTTATTATAGGTATATTCGCATGGTCTAAGTTTTCTGATTATCGTGCTGAGCAGCGCGCTCTCGCTCTCGCTCAGGAACGTGAAAGGATGATGCAGGCCGCCCTTGCCGAACAGAAGGAAGCTGAGGAGCAAATGGAGGATGAACCGGAAGAGCAGAAATACGAAGAACCCGAACCTGAGGTTAAGCAGGTGCCTGAGGATGTGCTCAACACTATCCAGCAGACACAGATCGACATCGTTGACAAGGTTGTTAACGAGGTTGTGACTCAGGAGGAAATCAAGCAGAGCGATGCATTTGCAGGCGCTGTGACTCAGGAAGGTAGTAACGACGCCGATAAGGCAAAAGCATTCCAGGAAGCTGTGGTTACCGCCCCTGTTGAGGAACCCAAACCTGTTGTAGAGGAGAAGAAAGAAGACAACAAGATCTTCGAGGCTGTGGAACAGCAGGCTGAATTCCCCGGCGGTATGGGTGCCCTGATGAAATGGCTCAGCAATAATATCCGTTATCCGGAAGCTGCCGCTCAGAATGATATCCAGGGTCGTGTGATCGTTAAGTTTGTGGTTGAGAAGGATGGTTCAATCGGAACTGTAACAGTTCTCAAGGGTGTGGATAAAGACCTCGACAAAGAGGCTATCCGCGTGGTTAAGAAGATGCCGAAATGGCAGCCCGGCAAGAACAATGGTGTTGCCGTTCGTTGCTACTACAACCTCCCCGTAACCTTCAAACTCGCGCAACAGTAATAAATCTTATATCTCAATAAATAAGACGCCTCAACAGGGCGTCTTATTTTTTTGCCGTTTTAGAGCGCACTAACAAACCAAAAGGGATATATAAATGTTAAAATATTAAACAAACTTATAAAATTCAACAGTTATGAAAGGTAATGGCACAAATCGCCCCGAAGCTCCCAAAGGAGCAAGGCTGGCATTCGGAATCATAATGATTTTGGTATATCTCGGAATGGGACTCCTCTTCATATTTAATGTCTTTGACATTATCAACCCGGTGGTAAGTTACGTAGTCGGCGGGCTTCTGATTGTTTACAGCATCTTCCGTGGTTACAGACTATTTGTAGGTTCAAATTAAACAGACAGGATATGAGCATAAAGAATTTGACAATAGGACTCCTTTCTGCAGCAGTGTTGCTGGGCGCGGCTTCATGTGCCAAAGTAAAGCGAGGAGAATACGCAAAAGGGAGCGCGACAATATTTGTTGACGATGGCTTCCGCAATCTTGTTCAGGAAGAGATAAGCGTGTTTGAGTTTTCATATCCGGAATCCTCAATCATCCCCTTCTTTGTTAGCGAAGATGAAGCAATCGACACGCTTATGAGCGATGCCACTCAAGCAATCATAGTGACTAAAGAACTCACCAAAGAACAGCGTGAATATCTCAAGAACAAATATAAGAGAGTAGTAAGGTCTCATTGCATAGCAGTTGATGCTGTTGCACTCATAACCAATAAGGAGAACCCGGTGAAGGATCTTTCGATGGAAGAGATCGGTAAAATCCTTAATGGCGATATAACCCGCTGGACTCAGATTGCCGGCAACGACACCACAGCAATAAAGATAGTGTTTGACAATGCAGGTTCATCCACGGTAAGCTACCTTAAGGAGAAATTCCTGAAAGATGGCAAGATGATCTCCGACAATCCTAATGCCTTTGCTCAGAAGAATAATGCACAGGTATTCGATATCGTGAAGAAAGACAAGGATGCCCTCGGCGTAATCAGCGTGAGCTGGCTTGGCGACGATCTCGAAAAGGCAAAGGATATTCCAATTGACAAACGGGTGGAAGATTATCAGAATGAAGCCGACACGATTGTGCCGACAATGACGACGGAGGTGAATATTGTAAGGGTAAGCAATCCGACAGAGAAGAATGATTTCGATCCCAAGCCTTACGCCCCCTATCAAGTCTATATCCACTCAGGGCAGTATCCCCTCTTCCGCAAGGTGTATATGATCTCTACAGCTTCAAAATCGACCGTGCTCAACAGCTTCTACACTTTCGTGACAGGCTTTGCAGGACAGAAGATTATAATGAAGACCGGCATCCTCCCCTATCATACAAATCCGAGAGTGGTGGAATTGAAACAGAATTAAACCGGAGAAAGGGATAATCTAAAAATTCCTTAATTGAATGAAAATATTTCCGTTCATCGAAAATATTTATTATATTTGCACCTTAGAGGAGTAAGCGCAGGCTTGCTCCTTTAAGATGCTTTTTTAAGATGCTTTTCACTTTTATTCACTAAATCCGGTTAAACCGTAAAAGAGTGATTGAGTCTAACGGTCACAGAGCCATAGACACGCAGTCTGATAAGGCTTCAGAATATTAATGTAAAAACTCAAAATCCAAATAGAAAGATGAAAATTAAAGGTATCATTTCGCTCTGTCTTGCAGGCTTCGCAGCAACAGGCTTTGCACAGACACATGTTGAAGGCGAGGAGTATTTCAAGGCAGGACAATACAACAACGCATTCAATCTTCTTGAGCGCTCTCTTTCAAATCCTCAGACCGACAAAGCAGTCAGCAACTATTATTTAGGTTCATACTGGATTTTAGGCAAGGATAACAACAAGGCAGCTCAATTTTTCAATGCCGGATTGGCAGCCAATCCCGAAAGCCCCTTGAACTATGTCGGACTTGGCAAGCTTCGCCTTATGGCAAACGACCTCAAGGGAGCTGAAGCACAGTTCAAATTGGCTGAGAAATATGCCAAGAAGAATCCTTCGGTGACCATTGCCATTGCACGTGCATATTATGATGTGGATCCCGTGCTTTATGCAAAGCAGATTGGGAAATATATCGAGAAAGCCCAGAAACAGAATATGGAGAACCCCGACATCTATATCTTCATGGGCGACATGGAGAGGGATGCTAACAACATCGGCGGCGCGGCAGGAAAGTATGACATGGCCAAGAGCTATGATCCGAAATCGGCTGTGGCATACGTGAAGAATGCCGAGCTCTACCATAAGGTTAATCCCCAATATTCAATCAATAACCTTAAGGAGCTTCTTCAGAACAATCCTACTTCAGCCCTCGGACAGCATGAACTTGCCGAGACCTATGAGGAGCTTCAGGATTACAAGAATGCCGCAACAGAATATGGCAAGTATGTTGAGAATCCGGCTCACTTCAAGAGCGACGAGAGCAAGTATTCTTTCCTCCTCTATCTTAACAAAGAATTCAAGAAAGGATATGACTATGCAACCCAGCTTTTGGTAGCTGACCCGTCTAACTACGATGCTCAGCGCTATCAGCTCCTCAACGCAGCCAACCTTCCCGAGATGTCCGACCAGCTCCTTCAGATGGCAGAGAATCTGTATGCCACTCATAAGGCAGACCCGAAGAAGAAACCTCTTGCTTTCGTTGACTACTTCACCATAAATAGCCTTCTGAACAACAACCGCCGTTTCGACGAGTCTGCAGAAATTATTCAGGAAGGTATCGAGAATCCGAACCTTGACAAATTCAAGACCCAGCTCGTTGATGCTAAGTTCCAGACTTATATGAGAGGAGCTAAGACAATGATGAGCGACGGTGTAACAGAAGCTAAGAACGGCAATTCTGAAAAGGCTCAGCAACTCTATGAGCAGGGAATGGTATATGCCACAAAAGCATCAGGCGTTAACCCCGAATCATTCGAGCCCCAGTTCATCACCGGTACACTTGCTTCACTTAAGGGGGATCTTTCTACAGCCGCAAAACTCTATGAAGAAGCAGCCTCCATCATTGAGAAATCAGGCATGAATGGTAATGAAGCTCAGGCCAAGACCATTTATAAAGTGCTTGGCGACTATTTCTCGGGTAACAAAGAGAATGATAAAGCCAAGAAATATTATGGCAAGTATCTCGAGCTTGAGCCAGGGAATGCCGATATCGAGGCTAAAATGTCGAATCTTTGATGTTTTATCCTAAGCTAACGAGTAATCTTATAATATGGGAAGATAAAATCTCTCATTATTTTAAAGAAAACTCCATATAATCCTAAGAGCGAATATCGTTTTGATATTCGCTCTTATTTTTTTGCAATCATTCACATTTTTTTGTACTTTTGCATTTGTGATAGAAGTTTTTTTACTTTTCTCACCTCTCCTTACGCGAATCAAAATCGAGAAATATAAAAACACGATAAAGTATGTCTAAGTCCATACAGATTAAGAAAGGATTAAATATTCCCCTATCCGGAGCCGCATCAGCAAGGGTAAGTGTTGATGACAAGACCACCCTTTTTGCCATCTCCCCCGCCGACTTTCCCGGTTATACTTGGAAAACGGCTGTAAAGGCCGGCGACCCGGTTGAGATAGGCTCTCCCCTGCTGTTTGCAAAAGAGGATGAGTTTATCTGCCTGACTGCCCCGGTTAGCGGTAGCGTGAAGGAGATAAGGAGAGGTGAACGCCGTCGCATTGAATTCATCTCAGTGGAATCGGATTCAAAAATGACCCGTAACGCGGCCCTGTCAGAGATTACTGACCATTGGGAACTTCTGAAACGCAGCGGATTGTTTGCGATGATACGCCAACGCCCCTTTGATATCATTCCGGGAGATGTAATGCCGCGCGATATCTTTGTGACCGCTTTCGACACAGCTCCCCTGGCTCCAGATATCCTTTCAAAACTCGACAAAAGGAAAATGGAGGATGGACTCAGATTCCTTCGCAAGTTCACAAAAGGCACCATCTATCTCTCTGTTCCCGATGATGTAAGGATCACATCGGGAGCCGCCCAGATAGTAGAGTTCAACACCCTGCATCCGGCAGGGAATACAGGCGTACAGATAGCTAATATCAAGCCTGTCAATAAAGGGGAAGTGGTATGGACCCTTGATGTGGTAACAGCAGAACGCATCGGCCGGCTTGTCACCGACAAGAAGCTATCATTTGCAACGAGAGTGGCCATCACAGGCCCCGATGCTGAAGACCCTCATATTGTGGAAACTTTTGATGGCGCAGCGCTATGCACACTTCTTCAGGGTGAAATTAAACCGACAGAGGGGAAAGTGCGTGTGATTTCCGGAAACGTTCTAACCGGCATAAAGGAAAATGTTCAAACCGGTTTCCTCCGCTTCCCATACCGTCAGGTAACCCTTATTGATGAGGGTGACAACGCAGATGAATTTATGGGATGGGCTTCGATCAATCCTAAAAAATATAGTGTGAAGCGTTCGTTCCCGGCATTCCTTGGTGGCCTTTCACGCCCGTTCAATTTCGATGCACGGATCAAGGGTGGTCACCGCGCAATGATACTTAGCGGAGAATATGACAAAGTCTTCCCATTCGACATTTATCCGGAATATCTTCTTAAGGCCATTTATGCTAAAGATATCGAAAAGATGGAGAAACTTGGCATATATGAAGTTGCGCCTGAGGATTTCGCACTTCCTGAATTTGTTGACACATCAAAAAATGAGCTTCAGAAAGCAGTGAGAGAGGGTCTTGACTATCTGAGGAAAGAGACACTTTAGCTTTTATCAAGATGAATCATGATGCAACAGGATGAATCATGATGCAACATGTTGAAACAAGTTGAATCATGATGAAACAGGATGCATCATGATGAAACTTGATGAATCAATCCATAATTAAAATAAACTATATTAAATAATCGTGAAAGGATTAAAAAGAAAAATCGACCAGATCAAACCGAAATTTGAAAAGGGAGGAAGATTCGAGAAACTTCATTCCGTTTTCGACGGTTTTTATACTTTCCTTTTCACGCCCAATGAGACCTCCCGCTCGGGCGTGCACATTCACGACAGCAATGATTCGAAACGCACAATGATCATAGTTGTGCTTTCACTGCTCCCCTGCTGTCTATTTGGAATGTGGAACATCGGCTACCAGCATTTCCTTGCTGTTGGCGAGACAGGAAAAAGTGTTTTTGAGCTCTTCTTCTATGGCTTCTTTGCAGTGCTTCCCCAGATTCTGACAGCATATATAGTAGGTCTGGGAATTGAGTTTGTAGTGGCGCAGATGCGAGGACACGAAATTCAGGAAGGTTTCCTCGTTTCGGGAATCCTTATCCCTATGATTTGCCCGGTTGACACCCCTTGCTGGATGCTCGCAATCGCTGTGGCATTTGCGGTGATTTTCGCAAAAGAGGTATTTGGAGGCACAGGCTACAATTTCCTAAACGTCGCCCTTGTGACACGCGCATTCCTCTTCTTCTCCTATCCTTCGAAGATGAGCGGTGACAATGTGTTCGTATCTCTTGGCAACCAGCCTGCAATAGACGGCTATTCCGGAGCGACCCCCCTTGGAGAGCTGGCTTCAATGGAACCCGGTGGTTCCCTTACGAATCTTGGCGAGTCACTCACTAATGTGGTCGGCGATCCTTTGACCCTAAATGATATCTTCTTTGGTCTTTATCCCGGTTCTTGGGGCGAAACCTCGACATTCTGCATTCTCATCGGCGCCGTAATACTTCTCCTCACCGGAATGGCCAACTGGCGCATAATGCTGTCAGGAGTTGTGGGAGGATTGCTCATGTCGGTAATAGCACACAATTGGGCAACACCATTATATCCGGCCACCTGCGTAGAGCCCCTCACTCAGCTCTGCTTGGGAGGATTCATGTTTGCAATCGTATTTATGGCAACCGACCCCGTCACGGCATGTCGCACCAATGCGGGTAAGTATATCTATGGTTTCCTTATAGGTGTGATTGCCATTATAATTAGATGTTATAACGCCGGTTATCCTGAAGGCGCAATGTTGGCCGTTCTGCTGCTCAACTGCTTCGCCGCCCTCATTGACCACTGCGTGGTGAGCCTGAATATAAGAAAGAGACTGAAACGCACAGAATTGACTAATTCCTAAACCTGATTTGAGATGAACAGACAAAGCAATACATATACCATCATCTATGCGATGGTTCTCGTTCTCCTCGTTGGAGTGGGTCTTTCTGTGGTTTATCAGGCCTTGCGTCCAAAACAGGAAGAGAATATAGCAAACGATATCAAGCGTCAGATATTGGCCTCAGCCCTGATTATCCCTACTGCAGGAGAATCTGTGGGCGATCTCTATAGCGAGCACATAAAGAAAGCGATAGTGGTCAACTCAAAGGGCGATATTGTAAATGGGGATGCGCTTGATGTAAATGTCAGCACTGAAGTAAAGAAACCAGCTTCAGAGCGACTCTTACCCGTGTTTGAATGCCAGACAAGCTCCGGAATAAAATATATCGTGCCTGTGTATGGTGCCGGCCTCTGGGGCCCTATCTGGGGTTACGTGGCATTTGATGCCAACGGCAACACTATTTACGGTGCCTACTTCGCACATCAGGGTGAAACGCCCGGACTCGGTGCTGAAATTGAGAAACCTAAATTCCAGGAGCAGTTTCATAACAAAGACATCTTTGCACCGGATGGCCAGTTCCAATCGGTAAAAGTTGTGAAAAAAGGACAGGAACCCGCATCGGGTGCATACGTCAACGCCATCTCAGGCGGCACAATCACGAGCCAAGGCGTTTCAAAAATGCTTGAGAACTCTCTTGAACCTTATACTGAATATTTCAAGAAACTTAGTGAAGGAAAGGAGGCAACAAAATGAGTCTGAAAAAAACTTTTCTCCCATTGGTAAATCCTTTATCGAAGGATAATCCCGTGATCGTTCAGGTGCTTGGCATCTGCTCTGCACTTGCCGTCACTGCGCAGATGGAACCGGCCATTGTCATGACCATT
>CAMWXH010000120.1 GCA_947178165.1 uncultured Porphyromonadaceae bacterium
ATTACAACTAATTATGAAATCCAGTTTCATTAACCCTCGCGAAGCTGTTTCCGCCCAAAGCTCTGCTTTGAATCATCCCCTGAAATAATCCCTAAATTAACCCTCGCGAAGCTGTTTAATTAATATTTTATTTAACCCTTTAATCAAAAACCCTCCTATGATTGTTAAAATAAATATAACCAAAAACAAATAGAATTATGAATCTCGATGAATTAAAAGGGAAAGCCACCCAGCTTATGGGTCAGGCCGAGGAGTTTATTAATAAACCCGAAAACAAGGAAAAAATCCAGAATGTGAAAGAGAAAGGTGAAGAACTTCTCAATAAGGGGAAAGAACTCCTGCAAAACGAGAAAGTTCAGGAATTAAAGGATAAAGCTGAGGATTTTATCGCTGATAAGACCGACGGCAAGGGCATTCTTGGATTCGGAAAGAAATAAAAGTGAAACACATTTCAATCAAACAGCAAGGCTCCGATTTTTATAGTCGGAGCCTTCTTCATAATCCAATTTCAACAATTTTTCTCAAAATGACGCTATTCTTTATCTCAAAATAATGCTATTTTACTTAAAATAAGGATGTTTTTTTAATCTTATTTTGCATCTTACCCACAATTTATTATATTTGCGCTCAGATTCCATTATACTTTTTTGATGAAACTAAAATCCAAAATTTGCTTATCTCTTCTGTTGCTTTCGCCTGTTGTGCCGGGGCATGCAGAAGAAACCATCTTAACCGACAGTCTTGCCGCCTTGACAGAAGATACAGTCCTTGATGAAGTGGTCGTGACAGCCCTCGGAATTGGGAGGGAACGGAAAAGCCTTGGCTATGCCGTATCAGATCTTTCAGAAAAAGACATCAATACTTCTGGAGTGACTTCTATCACAAGCGCTATCCAAGGGAAAGTGTCGGGAGTTGACATTCGACCCTCCTCGAGCAGTCCGGGTGCATCCTCTCAAATAGTTATAAGGGGTGCCCGTTCCTTTTCCGACAGCAACCGTCCGTTATACGTAATCGACGGAATGCCGGTCGCCGCTAATCCTGACTTCAGCACGGGCAACTCAACAAAGGGTGCCAATCTCGCCGACAGGTCAATAGATTTTAATCCGGAGGATATTGAATCAATCAGTTTCCTCAAAGGGCAGGCCGCCTCTGCTCTATACGGTATCCGCGCATCAAACGGAGTGATTATTATTACCACAAAAAGAGCTCACAAAAAGACTCCGAAACCAACCATCACCTTCTCGACTAATCTTTCGGGAGAAGTGTTAAGCCGTAGATTCCATCCTCAGGAAATATATTCTCAGGGAACAAATATCAATACATATAATCCAAACGCAGCCACCAACTGGGGCCCTGCAATCTCCTCGCTTCCCGATATTCCTAAATATGGTGGAAATTCACAAGGGCATCCGGGAATGTACTATAATCCGAAATTGGAGCAGGCCGGCCTTGATCCATGGACTGCACCCGCAATATATGATAATATAGGCGACTTCTTCAATACCGGTTTCACTGAAAACACTTCCCTCTCAATTTCTCAGGCTTTGGCCAATGCAACATATTCTTTCGGACTGAATAACTCCTATCAAAAAGGCGTTGTTCCGACCACTGACATGAACCGTTGGAACGTGCGCGGACTGGTTGACTGGAAACTGGCCAAGGATTGGAAAACAGGCTTTTCGGCAAATTATTCATCTGTTTCAATTCATTCGGCTCCCGGTGCAAACAGTGCTATTGTCAACACTGTCTATCAAGCACCTGCGGAATATAATTTAAAGGGTATCCCCTTCCATATTCCCGGCGATCCCTCGGTCCAGGTCTCTTATCGCCCCACGGTTTATGATAATCCTTACTGGTGGGCGGAAAACAATCAATACTATCAGCACACTTCGCGTGGTTTCGGGAATGCCTATCTGGAGTATATGCATTATTTCGGCTCTGATGAAAATATGTCAATCAGGGTTCGTGAACAGGCCGGCCTCGATATTTATACCACTAATAATTCCGACATCCTTGAAGTGGGCTCGGCCGGAAGCGGCGGGGGCTCAGTGAATAATTACGGTGTAAGCAAAAATAACTTCAACAATCTTTTCACGGTTGATTTCAACGCATTGTTCAACTCCAATTTTGATTTCAACGCCATGCTTGGTTCTGAAATTGAAAACAGGAATGCAATATGGAGAGACTACACCGGGTCTAATCTCAATTTCTATGGCATGCCTACTATTGGCAATGCAACAGTAATTTCCGGGCGTGAATACTCTTCCCGTTCACGTTCGGTTGGTTTCTTCGGGTCGGTATCCTTAGGCTGGAAATCAATGCTTTTCCTTAATGTCACAGGACGCACTGATATCGTCTCCTCGATGCCAAGAAATCATCGGACTTTCTTCTATCCTTCAGTATCATTGGCTTGGATATTCACTGAGTTGCCAGCCCTTAGAGGAAATTCCATACTAAATTATGGAAAACTTCGGGTATCTTTTGCAGAGGTTGGCCAGGCGGGCTCTTACAGGGAGAACTATCTGACAATCCCGACATACAGCGGGGGGATGTACACTTACAGCCCTGTTGTGTATCCCATAAATGGAGTAACGGCATACGTGCCTTATCAACAGGTATATGATCCTAACCTCCGTCCTCAGAACACAAGGAACATTGAAACCGGATTCGATCTCGAATTCTTTAACCGCCGTTTGAAAGTGAGCTACACCTTAGCTTATCAGGATGTGAAGGACCAGATTTTCAGCATTCCTACTGCCGGATCAACCGGCTACAGATATATGCTGGCGAATGCTGGAAGGATTCGGACCTGGTCGAACGAAATAGACCTACAGGGTGTGATTCTACGGGCGCCTGACTACGAATTAAATGTAGGCGTGAATCTATCCACACTCGATAATAAGGTTGTCGAGCTTGCTCCCGGCGTGGAGTCAATTATGCTCGGAGGTTTCACCTCTCCCCAGATACGCGCTGAAGAGGGACACACCTATCCCAGCATTTACGGCACTGCATTCCAACGCACCGAGGATGGACAGCTTCTCCTTTCCAATGGTCTCCCCGTTGCCACAGCAGGAAGCATCTGCATCGCCGACTGCACCCCCGACCTGATTGCAGGATTCAATCTTAACGGAAGATGGAAAAGGCTTGCACTCTCCGCCACACTAAGCTGGCAAAACGGCGGTCGGATGTATCATGGCACAAATATGACCCTTAACTATTCCGGTGTAACCAAAGAATCAATTCCATGGCATGAAGGAACTTTTATTGCTGAAGGGATAGATAAAGCCACAGGTGAACCGAATACGGTTGAAGTGGATCGCCAGAAATATTATCAGGCATATTATGCCATCACTGAATCTGGCGTGTATGATATGAGTTTCGTTAAGTTGCGCGATATAACGCTATCTTACGATTTGCCGAAATTCGGGCCTTTCCAGTTTCAGTTATTTGCATTCGCTCGAAATGTGCTCCTTTGGGCAAAGATGCCTAATTTTGATCCGGAGTCTTCCCAAGGAAACGGAAATATGGGTGGGTACTTCGAACGGTTCTCAATGCCGGCCACAACAAGCATAGGTGGCGGATTTAAAGTCGTGTTTTAATAATATGCTGTTAAGATGAAGAAAAGATATAATATTTTCACGCTCTCTTTATGCTCGCTCCTGCTTCTTCTTTTTGCATCAGGTTGCACTGAAGATGAGATGGATCGCATCAACACAAATACATCGACCCCTCCTGTAAGTATGGTTGATGCCAGGTTTCAGCTTTCAGATGCCATAATGTCAATGGCTTTTACAACATACGGAGGTTCATACGCCTGGCATGTTGCATCTTATACCGAACAGATCTTCGGCGACGGAGGTGCGCAGATGATGTTTGCCGAGCTTCGCGACCCTATCATTACGGCCGCTCCTACCACATTTAATAATGAATGGAATAATACTTACCGTAATTTGCTTAATATAAAGATTATAATTGATAAATGCGAAAACGGTATCAACCAGGGTCAGCTTGATTTAATGGGTATGGGCAGAGTCTTGAAGGTGTTAGGCTTCCAGGCCCTTACTGAACTGCATGGAGATATCCCCTTCAATGATGCGCTGAATGAGGAGATACGAAATCCTCGTTTGGAAAAACAGGAGGATATATATGCATCTCTTTTAAACGAGATTGATGTGGCAATCGAAAATCTTTCTGAGGCTGTTGAGAACAATATGGCCTACGCCGGGAAGCAGGATATACTTTACGAGGGGGACACTAAAAAATGGCTTGCCCTTGCCTACGCAGTGAAGGGGCGACTTTTGCTTGACGGTTCGGCAAAGATTCCATCAAATGTGAGCAAGGCTCTTGAATATGCAGAGAAAGCTATTGAAAATGGGTTTGACGGTGCCGTTCTCGACATATTCAATGGCGTTGAAGCCGATAATTCATGGGCTGCTTATTTCCGGAGCCGTCATTATTCGGGAGCCTGCGCCACAGTTGCCCTGCTTATGCAGGAGCGTTCTGATCCTCGTTTACCGATTTATGCCTCTGACGTTTTTGAGACGGGTGTGCTGTATGCACCGGCCGGCGACGCAACTTTATCAGCCACTATCGACAATGTGGGTACACCTGCTTGGATGACCAATGAAAGCGCTTCGATTAAGCTTCTAAGCAAGGCTTCCATACATTTCATAATCGCCGAATGCAAGAGACGGCTTAGCCTGGATGCTTCTTCCGATTTCGAGGCCGGTGTGCGCGAATCAATGAAAGACTATTCTGTCAGCTCCGGGGTTGCCATTGCTGATGCCGACATCGCTTCCTATATCTCACAGTTTGGAACTCCCACACTTGAAGAGATTATGGTTCAGAAATACATATCGCAGGCTCGCGACTGTCAGATTGAAACCTATAACGACCTGCGCCGATGCATGGCTAACGGCGAGGAGTTCATAAAGCTGCAGAATCCTAATAACATCAACAATGGGCAAAACCGGTGGCCCTATTCTCTTCCTTACGGCAATAGCGACGTGGTGAGCAACCCATTCATAGCTTCAGTTTTTGGCACCGGCAATAATGCAGGTTATTATATTTTCGAACGACCCCTTTGGTTATTCTCCAATTGATTATTAAATTTGCAGTATGAAAGTACTCAAATTTGGAGGCACATCGGTCGGGACGGTTGCCAGCCTGACCAATGTCAAGGAAATAATTGATGCGCTCGATGAGCCGGCTATTGTTGTTGTGTCTGCATTGGGAGGTTTGACCGACCGGCTTATTGCAACAGCCAAATCATCGGCTGAAGGTAAAGAAGATTATGTTGAAGAGATGAATGTCATCTCTTCCCGCCATTACGATATAATTGACGCTCTTATCCCTAACTCCCGAAGAGAAGGGATAAGAGCTGAAATCTCTGCCCTACTAAAAGAACTGGGAGATATTTTCAAAGGATTATCACTCATACGTTCTTTGCCGGAACGGACTCTCGACCTTGTGGTCAGTTTCGGAGAGAGGATGTCATCAATTATCGTTGCAGGTATTCTCAATGATGCTCAACACCATAACTCCCTCAACTTTATGCGGACCGAAAGATGGTTCAATAAAGATATCGCTGACCGGCAATTGACCGATAGCTTGATAAAAAAGGAGTTTCCTCTTCCTTTAACACGTCATTGCGTGATGGGAGGGTTCATATCTCGCGACCGTGATACCAATGAAATAACAAATCTTGGCCGAGGAGGCAGCGATTATTCAGCGGCTCTCGTTGCGGCTGCCCTCGAAGCAGATGAACTTGAAATATGGACTGACGTTGACGGATTTCTGACAACAGATCCGAGAATTGTCAAGAATGTCAAACTGATTCCTTCAATGACATTTGTTGAGAGCATGGAGCTATGCAGCTATGGAGCAAAGGTGATTTATCCTCCTACAATATATCCCGTTTTTCATAAGAATATCCCAATCAGGATCCTTAACACTTTTAATCCTTCTGCCCCTGGAACATATATTTGCGACGCGAATAATGGCATCCCCTGCGTGCGCGGCGTTTCCTCCTTAGGCAACAATGCCCTTATAACCATTTCAGGATCTCTTGCCACTAACGTGGCGGAGATAAATACAAGGGCCTACAATGCCTTGTCGCGCAACGGCATCGGAGTGCTTCTTGTGGGGCAGCCGGAACATGGCACCGATTTTTCGATTGTAGTGCCATCGTCCGACCTTGAAAAAGGTGTGCGTCTGTTTCAGTCAGAATTTTCACAGGAACTGCGTGAAGAGGAGGTGGCTTCGATTGAAGGGAAACCCGATATGACTATCATCGCTATTGTCGGTGAAGGGATAAAGAAGATATCAGGCCTCGGTCCGCGTCTGGTCAACACATTATGGAGAAATGGCATAGAAGTGAAAAGCGTATCTGACGGAGCTTCGGAAACTACCATTGCTATTGTGGTCAAGAAAGATGATGCCGCTAAAGCATTAGCCCTTATCCACGAGTCAGCCATCGAAAGAAGCTAACAATTCCAAAAACAGAAATGTTATATAGATATAGAATTAATTTTATATTTATATTGATATGGATATTAAGAATGCTAAATATGAAATAAGCAATGCCGATTTTAGGAAATGTCCGGATACGGATGTGCCGGAATATGCTTTCATCGGCCGATCTAACGTGGGGAAATCCTCGCTGATAAATATGATTGGCAAGAACAAGAATCTTGCTAAGACTTCTCAAAAACCGGGGAAAACACTCTTGATCAATCATTTTAAGATGGATAACGGGCAATGGTACATGGTCGATCTCCCGGGCTATGGATATGCCGCACGCGGTAAGGACCAGCGCAATGAGTTCGGCCGCATTATCAAGGAATATATTCTCGGCAGAAAACAGCTCACCTGCCTTTTCGTATTAATCGATATCCGGCATGAGCCTCAGAAAATTGATTTGGAATTTTTAAGATGGCTGGGTGAAAATCAAGTGCCATTTGCAATTGTCTTTACAAAGGCTGACAAGCTCGGTCCTAATGCCGGTAAAAAGAAAGTGGAGGATTATAAAAAAGTATTGAAGAAGGAATGGGAAGAACTCCCCCCTATCTTCATCACATCTTCCGAAAAAAAGAGCGGGCGCCAGGAACTTTTGGATTACATCTTCTCAATCAATAAGGAGATTGCTAAAGGAGAGAAACCTGATATTGAAGAGGAGCTGAAGCCGGAAGATGAGGAATCTAAACCGGAAATCGAAGAGGATTTAATGCCCGAAACTGAGGAGAAACCAAAGCAAGAAAATAAAGATTTACTTAATTAAATATGGAAAAGATAGCAATGGCGTCTGATCACGCCGGATATGAGTTAAAGGAAGCGCTAAAAGTTTATCTCACAGAAAAGGGATATGAAGTTGTTGACTTTGGCACTCATAGCACAGTCTCGTGTGATTATCCTGATTTCGCTCACCCGGCTGCAACGGCAATAGAAAAGGGTGAATGCGCATTCGGAATATGCATGTGCGGCTCTGGAAACGGAATCAATATGACCCTCAATCATCATCAGGGAATCCGTTCTGCCCTATGCTGGCTTCCGGAAATCGCCTCTTTGGCTCGTCAGCATAACAATGCTAATGTATGCGTATTGCCGGCCCGCTTCATTTCTGAAGCTGAAGCGAAAAGCATTGTTGATGCATATCTTGATGCTGAATTTGAAGGAGGTCGTCACATACGCAGAATTGATAAGATTCCTGTAGGAGTGATTGCATAAGAAACAGCAAACGAGGGAATGGAAGTATTTAAGATTAAACTCGCCGGCCTCCGCTTCTTTTCCAAAATCGGGGTCTATGAACAGGAACGTTTGGTCGGAAACGAGTTCATTGTTCAAGTTGAGATTAGAATAGATGCTTCCGGATTCTCAGAAGAGAATCTTGATTCCTCTATCTCATACGCTCAGATATATGAGGAAGTAAAAGCTGTTATGGATAAAGAATGGCTTCTTCTCGAAACTGTAGCTGTAAATTTAAAGAAAACATTGTTAGCACGTTGGCCCTTCATTTTAGGAGGCGAGATTTCAATTGTGAAAGTTGCGCCTCCAATCCCGGGAATCAACGGACAATGTGGAATTGAATATTTGTTTTGAAAAAGTAGGCAAAAAATTTTGCAGTTTCAAAAAAATAGACTAATTTTGCAGTCGCAATCGGGAACGAAAGCATGGTTCGTTAGCTCAATTGAATAGAGCATCTGACTACGGATCAGAAGGTTGCAGGT
>CAMWXH010000121.1 GCA_947178165.1 uncultured Porphyromonadaceae bacterium
CCTACTATTCTGGAAATGTCGCGCCCTACGCTCGTTTTCTCAGTTATGTAAAGTATCATTGGCAATTGATGAGGAGAGGATCGTGTTAGGCAAGATTCTTGGCTTCATTCCATAATTGATCCATCTCTTCGAGCGTCATCTCTTTAAGTTCCTTCCCTTGCTCTTTTGCTTTGGATTCGATATAATTGAAGCGTGAGATGAATTTTCTGTTGGTTCTTTCAAGGGCATTCTCCGGATTTACCCCATAAAGCCTTGCAGCATTGATCACAGCAAAAAGAAGGTCGCCGAATTCTGCGTCAACCTTTTCCTGAGTGCCGTTTTTGATCTCCTCCTCAACCTCATTTATCTCTTCTTTAACTTTCTCCCATACTTGTGCCGGCTCTTCCCAGTCGAACCCTACGTTCCTGGCTTTTTCCTGGATGCGGTTGGCTTTGATCAATGCCGGAAGTGCAGAGGGAACGCCAGACAGGACGGTCTTGTTGCCTCCCTTCTCCTTAAGTTTTATCTGTTCCCAATTCTGGATCACCTCGTCGGCATTCTCTGCCTTGACGTTTCCATATATATGAGGATGACGGAAAATCAGTTTATCTTTCAGTTTTATGCAGACATCTGCAATGTCAAAATCACCTTTCTCTTCGGCAATTTTAGAATAGAACGCCACATGCAGAAGAACGTCGCCTAATTCCTTGCATATATTGGCCGTGTCGTCTGCCATCAAGGCATCAACAAGCTCATAAACTTCCTCCACGGTGTTGGGGCGTAAAGATTCATTGGTCTGTTTTGCATCCCATGGACATTTCACTCTCAGGGTGTCAAGCACATCGAGGAATTCACCGAAGGCTTGTATCTTCTCTTCTTTTGTATGCATTTCTTCTTTCACCACCTAATTTTATTCACTCAATATTTTGGTTGTGCTGTGCAAAGATAATAATTTTTTAACATTTTGTCTATATTTCTCAATAAATTTGTATCTTTGTGGTTTGAAAAGGAATTTAAATTGTTTATAGTCATTCAATATATAGGTCACTATATATGTTGAATTTATACTAAATAATTGAAAATAAACCGAATAGAGAGTAATTTAATGCTTAAAGAAAACAGATGAGAAAGATCCTCGACCCGGAAAAAGTGAAGCATCTGAAAGGATTGTTGAAGAGAAGCACTCGAATCGTGCTTACTTGCCACGTGCATCCCGATGGAGATGCTATCGGGAGCACATTAGGCTTATGGCATCTTTTCCGTAAGCTTGGGAAAGAGGCTGCTGTGGTGGTTCCCGACCTGCTTCCTAAATCCTTGCGATTCCTGCCTGGAGCCGGGGAGATTGCAGTCTATACTCGTCACGACCCATATTGCACAAGGCTGGTAGATGAAGCAGATCTGATTATATGCTGCGATTTCAACACAGCTTCGAGACAGGATCATCTTGCTCCGTTGATTCAAGGTTCAACTGCTCCAAAGGTTCTTATCGACCATCATGAGAATCCCGACATGGAGTGTGAAGTGCTGTTTTCTTTTCCTAAGATCTCTTCCACCTGTGAACTTGTATTCCGTGTGATTGCCGCGCTCGGATATTATGAGGAGGTGGATAAGGAGTGTGCCACTTGCATCCTTTGCGGGCTTATTACGGATACGCAGAATTTCACAGTGAATTGTCCTGATCCAGAAATATATGAAGTGTTGATGAAATTGCTTGAGAAGGGTGCAGACAAGACGCGGATTATCGATGAATGTGTAAAGGCATGCAGCTACGATGGATTGCGTCTCAAATCCTTTGCTCTCTCCGAACGAATGACGGTATATCCCTCCCATAGGGCCATAATCACTTATCTTTCAAAAGAGGATCTTTCGCGTTTCCATTATGAAAAGGGCGATACGGAAGGGCTTGTGAAT
Organism: uncultured Porphyromonadaceae bacterium; assembly: GCA_947178165.1. GTDB lineage: Bacteria > Bacteroidota > Bacteroidia > Bacteroidales > Muribaculaceae > Lepagella. Next base: position 1,891 of record CAMWXH010000121.1, read on the forward strand.
ATGCCTCTTAACATAAGGGGGATAGTGTATAGCATTTTCGTTCGTGAAGATGCCGACCAGATTAAGATTTCTGCAAGAAGCCGGTATGATTTTCCGGTATCGAAGATTTGTGAAGATCTCTTCGGCGGAGGCGGTCACATCCAGGCGGCCGGAGGCGAATTTAAAGGCTCTCTTGAAGAATGTCTCTCAATCCTTAAAGATTCACTTGGACGATACGATTCTTTCCTCCCTTCCCGGATAGAGAGAATTGATTGGAGAAATGATTGATTATAAGATGAAAAAAAATATATTTATACTTGCAGGCTTGGTGTTGGCTTTGCTCTCGACATCATGCGATAAGACTAAGAGTTATTCCGAGCTCCTCACAGAGGAGGAACATGCCGTTAACTGGTATATGGCGCAGCAGGAGATTGTGCCATACGTTCCGGCCGACAGCATTTTTGAGACAGGTGCCTCCGCTCCTTTCTACAAGATGGATGAAGATGGCTATGTGTATATGCAGGTTATCGATCCGGGAGATCTTAACAATAAGCCCCAAAAGGGGCAGACGGTATATTACCGTTATAAATATAAGAATGTAAAGGATATGTATAATGGCTACAATCCTTCATGGGTGGGCAATTCCGATAATCTCCTTCAGTCGCCGTCGAGCTTGATTTATGGAACGACAGTAATCACTTCTACTCTTGAGCTTGGTGAGGGTTTGCAAGTTCCTTTGCGTTATCTCGGCTATGATTGTGAGGTCAATATCGTGATAAAGTCTCCGATGGGGCACTCAAAGCTTCAGACGGAATGTATGCCTTATCTTTATAACATTAAATATTTTAAGGCAGAATACTGATTGCAAGTCTGCGGTTAGTTTGAGTGGTGTGGAATGGAAAACTTGAGGGGACCTAAAATAGTTTATAAAATGGCACTTATTAAATCAATATCAGGGATAAGAGGAACAATCGGTGGGAAGCCGGGTGAAGGACTGAGTGGAGTTGATGTTGTTAAATTCACGGCGGCATTCGCTTCATTCATAAGAAAGAACTATAAAGGGTCGGGCAATTCAATTGTTGTCGGACGTGACGGCCGTCTTTCAGGAGAGATGGTGTCAAAACTTGTTTGCGGCACGCTGATGTCGATGGGTTTTGATGTCATTAATATCGGCATGGCCTCCACTCCAACCACTGAGCTTGCCGTGACGGGTGAAAAAGCTTGTGGAGGGATTATCATAACAGCAAGCCATAATCCTGTTCAGTGGAATGCCCTTAAGCTTCTTAACCATAACGGGGAGTTTCTTAATGATGCCGAAGGTAAGGAGGTGATTAGAATAGCTTCAGAAGATGATTATTCTTTTGCTGATGTGTGGGATCTTGGAAAAGAGTACCATAATGATACTTGGGATGCGCGTCATATTGATATGGTGAAGGCTCTGAAACTTGTAGATTCCGAAGCCATTGCCGCCGCTGATTTCACTGTCGCCATTGACGGCATTAATTCAGTCGGAGGACGGGTTATACCGGCGCTCCTGAAGGCATTAGGTGTGAAAAATATCATAGAACTCAATTGTGAGGCTACCGGCAAGTTTGCTCATACACCTGAACCTATCCCAGCTAATCTCACCCAGATCTCGGCTGTCATGAAAGAATCGGGAGCCGATGTCGGTTTTGTTGTTGACCCTGATGTTGACAGGCTTGCGATAGTGATGGAGAACGGTGAGATGTTTGTTGAGGAGAATACGCTTATCGCAATTGCTGATTATGTGCTTGAACACACGCCCGGTTCCACAGTCTCCAATCTCTCAAGCTCACGCGGACTTAGGGATGTGACAAGAAATAAAGGATGCCGGTATGCTGCCGCTGCAGTGGGAGAAGTGAATGTGGTGGCCAAGATGAAGGAAATTGGGGCAGTAATAGGAGGCGAAGGAAACGGAGGAATCATTTATCCGGAAATTCATTATGGTCGCGATGCTCTTGTGGGTGTGGCTCTGTTCCTCACATTGATGGCAAAAAGAGGTGCCAAGGTGAGCGAAATCAAGGCTTCGTTGCCACGTTATGAGATTGCCAAGAATAAGATAGAACTTACTCCCGATATCGATGTCGATGCCATCCTTAAGGCTGTCAAAGAAAAATTCGCGTCTGAGGAGATCAACGATATTGACGGTGTGAAGATTGATTTTAAAGACAGTTGGGTTCATCTCCGTAAATCCAACACGGAGCCTATCATCCGCATTTACAGTGAAGCCGCTTCCATGGAGGAGGCTGATGCACTTGCAGAGGAGATAAAGAGAGTGATTGAATCGCTTTCATAAAACCAAACCGAACACTTTTATAAAGATATAAAGATAGACATGCTTAAACGATTCTTTTTAAATCTGCTTTCATCTTTTGTTGGGACTTGGATAGCCATTATGCTTTTCGGAGTTGTGGTGGTGCTCGTATGCATTGGTTTGGCCGCACGTTTTGGGAGTGCCTCCTCTATGGGAAAAATAGAGCGTCACAGCATCCTTACTCTTGACCTTTCCGGTGTGATAGAGGAGAGGGAAGAGGCAATTATCCCGGATTATTCAATGATCTTCAATGGAGGCATTGATCGTCCCCAGACTCTTGATGTCATAACAAAAGCCCTTCGGGAAGGTGCTGATAATAAGAACATAGATGCATTGTATCTGAAGTGTGGTCGTGTTGCCGCCGCTCCCGCTACATTGAATGCTATTCGGGAGGAGGTAGCCAAGTTTAAGAAGAGTGGAAAGAAGGTGTATGCATACGGCGACGCGCTTTTTAGCGGAGCATACTATGTCGCTTCCGTTGCCGACAGCATATTCATTAATCCTTACGGAAGTGTTGAGATGACGGGCCTTTCAAGCACTTCATTATATATGAAGAACTTGTTCGACAAGATCGGAATATCATGGCAGGTTGTCAAGGTCGGCACATTCAAGTCTGCTGTGGAACCATATATTATGAATGAAATGAGTGAGCCTGCCAGGGCACAGCTCGATACCCTCTTCGGAAATATGTGGGGGTTTATGAGGGAGAAAATCTGCGAGAACAGAAAGAAATTGACACCTGAAAAAATCGATTCCCTGATAAATGTTGTAAGCATTACTTTTGCACCAGTTGAAGATGCAGTTAAATCAGGGCTTGTGGATAAGGCTGTCTATGAACGCACTATGGATTCAAGGTTTGCCAAGCTTGTCGGAAAAAAGAAAGATGACCTGAATTTCGTCTCGCCTTCCGATCTTGTTGCTTCAAGTGAGTTTAATGCCGGCATGGGCGGGAAGAATCAGATTGCAGTTCTCTATGCCACGGGTGAGATTGTAGATGGCTCATCTTCTGGAATCAATTTTGAAAAGCTTGTTCCGACCATCACTAAGCTTGCAGAGGATGACGACGTGAAAGGTCTCGTGCTTCGCGTTAATTCACCGGGCGGTTCGGCGTTCGGTAGCGACCAGATAGGGGAGGCACTCGATTATTTTAAGTCGAAAGGAAAGCCATTGGCTGTCTCAATGGGAGATTATGCCGCATCGGGTGGCTACTGGATCTCTTGTGGTGCAGATGTGATATATGCTGATCCGCTCACCATAACAGGCTCCATCGGTATCTTCGGCCTTATTCCTAACGGGGAGTTGCTGCTTGAAAAAATTGGCGTTAATCCCCAGTTTGCAGGAACTAATCCGCAGGCTGATTTCCCGACGTTATATAAGCCTATGGATGAACGTCAGCTTCAGGTGGTTCAGAAAAATGTGGAAAGAGGATATGACAGATTCATTAACCGTGTGGCAAAAGGGAGGAAAATGCCGGTTCAGAAAGTGCGTGAAATAGCGGAAGGCCGTGTCTGGGATGCTATGAAGGCAAAGAAAATCGGGCTGGTTGATAATTTAGGGAACCTTGAAGATGCAATAACATGGACTGCCAAAAAGGCTTCTGTCGATGGCAAATATAATCTTGTGGTTTATCCCGATTTCAAACCCTCATTCTGGAATATGGTGGTGGATGGCGGAACTTTTGAAAAAGTTGCTTCAGATTTTTCCACTCAAGGTTTTTCGGAATTCGCTGTGGAATATATACGCAGCTATTTGAATCGTGAACGCATTCAGGCCAGGATGCCGGATTTCAAGGCCGGTTTCTAAACAAAGGATGCTTAATTCTTAACACTGAAAGAAAAGGGAAGCATTAATGAGAGAGGATACAGCACGTAAGTTGATGACTTACCTCTTAAAGCCATTATCCTGGGTTTACGGAGGGATAACGAGCCTACGCAATTGGATGTTCGATCACGACATCCTTACGCAGGAGGAGTTTGATGTGCCCGTGGTGAGTGTCGGCAATATCACAGTAGGTGGAACAGGAAAAACCCCTCACGTGGAATATATCCTCAGCATGCTTTCTATGGATTATAATATAGCTGTCTTGAGCCGTGGCTATAAACGTAAAACAAAAGGCTTCATTCTCGCAAACGCTCATAGCACACCCGACAGTATAGGCGACGAACCGTTGCAAATTTATCGCAAGTATGGAATGAAGGTAAAGGTTGCTGTTTGCGAGAGCAGAAGGAAAGGGATAAAGGAGTTGTTACGTCAATTCCCCGATTTGCAGCTCATCCTTCTTGACGACGGTTTCCAGCATCGTTATGTCAAACCAAAGATTTCTATTCTGTTGATGGACTTTGCCCGTCCGATCTATGAAGATAATCTTCTCCCTCTTGGGCGTCTCAGAGAATCTGCACATCAGGTTGGAAGGGCTGATATCGTGGTGGTGACAAAGTGTCCGGAGGAGCTTCCCCCTCTTGAATACAGGCTCATTACCAAAAAGCTTGACCTGATGGCTTTTCAGCGATTGTATTTCTCCCGTTTCTCCTATGGCCAGTTAACTCCGGTGTTTCAGGATGATGAACCTTATAATGTAAGCTTGTCAGGTCTGACGGAGAGAGACGGGGTCTTCCTTGTAACCGGAATTGCCAACCCGAGAACATTTGTCAGGCATTTCAAGAACTATCCTTTTAAGGTGAAAGTGGCTCATTTTTCTGATCATCGTGATTTTACACGCGACGACATACAGTTGATAAAAGATCGTTTCCGCACTCTCACCGGTGAAAGGAAGATTATAGTTACTACGGAAAAGGATGCCGTCCGGCTAATGTATAATCCCTATTTCCCCTCCGAACTGAAGAAACTCATATATTATCTTCCTGTGACTGTTAAGATGGAGCCGGTCATTGACGACGGTGACTTTATCGGCGATTTAAGAAAAGATATTGAAGCCGTTGAAATTTAGTTGGCTCAGTTGTTATATAACATGGATTCGTTCCTTTAAATGCGTGGAACGGATTAAACAATAACCTAAATCGAATAGCTGATGGAAAAAACTTATTTGCAGAAAATTGAGGAAACAGCCGAATATATCAAAAAAGAAGTGGGAATGCTTCCCGATACTGCTGTCATTCTTGGGACCGGATTGGGCGACCTGGTTAATCATATAGATGTCAAGAAAGTGATTGACTACACCGAAATCCCAAACTTCCCTGTGTCAACTGTTGAAGGGCATAGCGGCAAGCTGATTTTTGGTAATCTCGGCGGAAAATATATTATGGCCATGCAAGGCCGTTTCCATTACTACGAAGGCTATGACATGAAGGAAGTGACCTTCCCCGTAAGGGTTATGAAGGCCATAGGGGTCAATAATCTTTTCGTAAGTAATGCCGCAGGTGGCATGAATAAGGAATTTGTTGTAGGCGACGTGATGATTATCACAGACCATATCAACCTTTTCCCCGAGAATCCTCTTCGAGGTAAGAACTATTCGGAGCTTGGCCCTCGTTTCCCAGCAATGACGGAAGCTTATTCCCAAAAGATGATTGCGCTTGCCGATTCAATCGCAAAGGAAAAAGGGATGCGCCTTATGCATGGTGTATATGTCGGTACTCCGGGTCCTACTTTTGAAACTCCGGCAGAATATGAGTATTTCCGTGTAATCGGTGGTGATGCTGTCGGAATGTCAACGGTGCCGGAAGTCATTGTCGCCAATCATGCCGGAATGACTGTCTTTGGAGTTTCAGTGATTACCGACCTTGGCGGAAAGGATATAAAGGAGGTTCCGACTCACGAAGAGGTCCAGAAAGCCGCCGTGAAGGCACAGCCTGTCATGACTTCACTTATGACTGAAATGTTAGCGCGTCTGTAAGGAAATTTGACGATATTTTGAGGTGCGTGATTATCGCACCTCAATTTTTTAATGAAGTTGTTTAAACTTATTTTTTATTAACAATTGCGAGAGATTTTTGAGGTGAT
>CAMWXH010000122.1 GCA_947178165.1 uncultured Porphyromonadaceae bacterium
CAATGAAGATATTACATATAATCATTATATTCAAATTTAAAAAATAATATAATCACTTGACAGATTAAGAAAAATATTGTAATTTTACAATTGCTATCGCCTGCGGAGTCCCGATAGGGGTAACGTGGTGGGATGCAGACATAAATAAAGAGCGTTTATCCGACGCTTGTTCTTGACGGATCGAAATCTGGCAGTTTCATAATCACAGTCAAGAATGAGGCAACGATAGGCGCCTTTCGGGTATGGTATATTCGTGTGAGGATGTTAAGAACAACATTCTCTTTTCATCATATCATACAGCGTGAGGCTCCGCGTTGCTCGTTCTACTGTGATGGGCACATGCCAGAGCCTCGATTCGTGGAACGAGTAACAGATAAAGACCCTCGCGCTTTTTGTGTAAACAACCTAACGCCAACGAAAGGGTCCGGAGGCACTGTAAGTAAAATGCCGGAATTAATAAAATCAGAAGTTGAGAAGGCTGTGATGTCAGCTTTTCGCTCTCAGTTCCCAAATCTAAAATTCCAATCAAACATCCATATAATAAGAATTGATCCAGATGGTATGTTCGGATTTAATCCTATTCCAAATGATATATTTCATGGAGAGGGTATCTATTACATGAACGGGTGGGTCACCGTATTCGGAAAAGTAGATGAAAACTTTCAGAAAACTTATCAATGTAACTTTAATGTAGAAGTTAAAGTTGAAGTTCAAGAAGGGAACATCTGTGTTTCGTTCAAACAGCCTATATCTTTAAGAATAAGATAATGAGCACAGCTACATTAGACACCGAAACACATAAAAACTTAATCCTTCTTCTCTATTCAGAAACTTTCCCTTACACTTCTCATCCTCCTTATGGAATTACAGTAGAGGTATTTGCCAATATATGTAAGAAACTGAATATTGAGTTAGTATGGCGCCAAAAGTATTGGAATAAACGGCATATATCCACTGACCAGATTATTATTTTTCTGTCTGCAAAAGAGAAACGTAATGTGAGGTTATTTACCCAACGCCTAAGAAATTCCTTTGCACATTGCCTACTCACTGTATCGAATGGAATTGTGAATGCAAAATGCAAAGCTTATTGGGATGGCAGGAAAGCCTCCGGGCCTGTCATATTTGAATTACATGTAAAGGAGGATAAACTAATTGATTTATTGGAATACATACACCAAACTAAACAATAAACAAATGAAAGAATTAACATTAAAATTCATCCTATTTTTTGGATGTTGCCTATCGGTTTTAAACACGATGGCATACGACTTCGAACAAGATGGGATAGGTTATGAGATAACCTCATTTACACACCTAACCGTCACAGCCTCTTGTATAGTCGACAAAGAAATGAAAGAAGTGGTGATTCCGCAAATAGTTACCTTCAATAATAAAGACTTGAAAGTTACTAAAATCGCCCCTTCCTTCGCAGCGAATAACGACTCAATAGAGTCCGTTATTTTTGAGGCGGAGCTTTCGAGTATAGGGAAGAGTGCATTTCTGCGTTGTTCCAATCTCAAAGATGTGACGATAAATCAAGCAGATAGTATTGGAGAAAGGGCATTTCTATATAATAGAAATCTTAAGAATATTACCCTCCCTTCAACTTTAACTTATCTTGGGGGAGAAGCCTTCTCAAACTGCGAAATTCTTGAAGCGATTGAACTGCCTGATTCTCTTACAACCTTAGATTATCAAGTATTTAATGAGTGTAAATATTTGAACCATATTGATTTAAAAAATATAGTCAAAGTGGAAGAAGGCGCATTTAAGGATTGTTCGGCTCTATCGGAAATGAAATTCGGAGAATTAGAATATATTGGCTCGATGGCATTTTCAGGTACTGCTTTAGAAGAATTCACTATTCCCAATAGTGTTACAACATTAGGGACAAATGTCTTTGAAAATTGTAAAAATTTGAGGAAAGTATCTATTGGAAATGGTATTTCCCATCTTCCTCAATGTTTTTTAGGATGTAATAATTTGAGACACTTTCGTATTGAAGATGGTATTACGCCCATAACCTTTGCGCGAGGAAGCGTTATTAGAGAAGTTTATTACGAGGATAATTCTTTCAATTATGCTATTTGTAATGGTTATTTTAGTGATACACACATCTCTGAAGTTTACATTGGAAGGAATTTTAATTATCTCAAAAAAAACGACCCATTTTACGAGGGTTCTTATAGCTTTTATAATGGTTGGGTCTCTTCGCCCTTCATAGGCGCTATCAATTTAGAAAGAATATCTATGGGTCCTCTGGTAACTCAGCTTGTAGATGTAGAATATAAGAAAGATGGAAAATTAGCTAAGATAGGAGCGTTCTCTGATTGTAAGAAATTACAAATCATAGAAATGAGTCCAAATATCCAGGAATTAGATGATTATTGTTTTCAAAATTGCTCATCATTAGCTTCTATTAATCTTCCTGGTAAAATTCAAACAATCGGTGATTATTGCTTTGCAGGATGTTCGGCACTTTCTTCTATTACGCTTCCAAATTCTGTATCTACTTTTTCAGCTGATATCTTCGAAGGGTGTAATAGTTTATCATATGTAACGATTGGATCTCATACCACAAAAATAAGTGGAGATTCCTTCAAATATATGAACCAGCTGAAGAAAATATCATTTCATGGTATGACTCCTCCTCAATATTCAGGTACTTTTACCAATAATCAGTACATAAACACTTTATTATCTGTGCCAACTGGATCCTTAACCTCCTATAAAAATATCTCACCGTGGTCTAACTTTTGGAATATTGAAGAAGATTCAGACTTAATTTCCGTGTTTACTGCTGAAGGGATAGAATATGAAATAAAGGACGGCAATGATGTAGAAATAACTAAGGCAGTATTTGATGAACTAACAGAGCTCACTATTCCCAATACCATTAGCTATGGGGGTAAAGAATTTAGTATTGTAGGTATAAGTTCTTCTGCTTTCAAAGGAAATACTAACCTTCAATCCTTAATTATTCTTGATAAACCGTTTGAAATTTCAGATTATGCTTTTAAGGATTGCAGCAACCTGCAAAAGATTCATCTGCCGTCTGGACTTAGATCAATTGGGACAGAGACGTTTATGAATTGTAAATCTTTGAGGGAGATCAGCATTCCTGTGGCTTGTATGTCAATTGGCAATAATGCATTTAAGGGCTCGTCGCTCTCATCAGTGATTATTGAAGAAGCTGAAACACCAATTATTTTGGGGTATAGCGGAGATTTGGTTTTATCAAGTGAAATCACACCGTTCCCAAATCCCTCAAATGTTGATGAGAGACGTACCGGTTTCCGTAATTGCTATTATGATGGTCTATTTTACGGTCTTCCCATTGAACGACTGATTATTAATCGTGATGTAGAATTATCAAAGTATTACGAACGTGTTAATGGCAACTCTACTTCAAATTATTCTCGTGTTTATAATGATATAATTTACTATTCTCCATTCTACGGTCTCTCAAAACTCAAGTATGTTGAAATAGGAGAAAAGGTATCAAATATATGCAAGAACCAGATAGAGGCAGTAGTTAATGCCAAACCTTCAATTCTTAATTACAATACTTTCGGTGGTTGTAGAAATATTGAGGTTGTAATTTCCAATAATCCAAATGCTCCGGTTGGGGGAGGCTTCTCTCAGAGCGTTTACGAAACTGCTCACCTATTCCTGCCTAATGGTGGAGAGAACTCCTATACAACGGATGATTATTGGAAAAATTTCTCGCAAATAGAAGCTGCCGCCTTTGTTCCAATTGAAGCAATATCTTTTGAAGAAGATAATATTATAATGGATACTAACGAATCTATAGTCTTGCATCCTATTATTTATCCGGAGGATGCCTCAATCAAGCAATTGAAGTGGAGCAGTAGCGACCGATACTATGCAGAAGTGTCCGAGGATGGAGTGGTAACGTCTGAAAATCGGGATGCTACAATAACCATTACCGCAGCAGCGTGTGATGCTTCCGGAATCTCTTCTTCAATCGAAGTTACCATCCATGAAGGGGCTTCCATTAGAGATGTTTCTAATGATTCGAATATCCGAATATTTACTAAAGAGGGAAGAATCTATATATCAGGTAAATCAGATTGTGACATAGTGAAAATTTATAATCCCCAAGGGCAGTTGGTACAGACAAGTAAAAATTCTGTAATTGACTTAGATACTGATGGATGTTTCATTGTAAGAATAGGATCCGTCAGTAAAAAAATTATTCTTTAACATCTAAACTGAGTCCAACCTCTATTACTCAAGAGGTTGGACTCTCTTTTGATAATTTAATACCTACTAATTCTATTTTTTCAAATTCCTCACTCTCCCAACATCGGGGTCATATAGACCGGCAAGTAAAGCAGGCCGTTTTCCCATCTCAAGTCTTTTGTATAGAGCATTATCGGACAGCCTATGCGAGAGGAGTAACGCTCTCTAAACACATCCAATGATTTATGTGTGCGATATCCGGAGGACTTCACCTCTATCGGATTCACCTTACTCCCCTCGCTTATAAGGAAATCGATTTCATAATATTTCTTTTTTTCCTTGTCAGCTGGGAAAGTATAATAGTATAGCGCATGACCGCCGGATCGCAGCATCTGAGCCGTTACATTCTCATATATATATCCTAAGTCGGCAGAGAGGGTATCGGAAAGCAACTTTTCGTAAATAGGATTTTGCGCCACTTCCTTATCCCAGAAAGCCAACGTAACAAATAGTCCGGTATCGGATAAATATATGCGGAAGGCGTCAGCATCCCTATGCATCCCCAATCCTACATTCGGATCTGTGGTTCGATAAGCAAAATTCACAGTAAGAGAATCTTCCAAATCCTTCCATATATCTCCAAGAATATTAGAATCTACGTTCCTTACTACAGACCAAGGTTCAAATTTTAATTTGCTTGAGGCCAATTGGCCTGGAATTGATTCAAATAAAAGAGATGCTTTCCCGGTTGAGTCTATCTTGCGGAGATCATCTATATATAATTCTATTATCTCCCTTTTCTTCTCATCCGTTGCAGCAAGATTATTAGTTTCAAGATATGTATTTACCGACTGAGGCATACCACCTACCAGCATATATAGTCGGAATTTACGCATCAACTGACGGTGAACACCATCTCCCAACGTCTTCCGACGGTCGAAGGCATATCTGAGTAAAGGGAAGGTTGTTTCATCATCAAGGGCCCAAAGGAATTCTTCATAATCCATCGGAAACATCGTGATACGCGTTTCTTCACTGGGAATCAGGATACCCTCTATATTCTTTTTTATTGTCAATAAGGATCCTGTCTCAATATAATCATAGCGACCATCTTCAACAAGATATTTGATGGCTTGGCGTGCCTTTGGACATAATTGAATTTCATCAAAAATTATCACCGATTCCCGGGTATAGAGGCTGGTGTGGTAAAGCGTCTGAAGCTGAAGAAAGATAAAATCGAGATCATCAAGATCATCAAACAATCCCTTTACTGCTTTTGAGGCTTTTGCAAAATCAATGGAGATAAATGATTTATACTCTCTCCTGGCAAATTCCCTGGCAATAGTAGATTTCCCTACTCGCCGCGCCCCCTTAATCAGCAAAGCAGTGGAACCATTTCTTTCCTCTTTCCATTTAAGAATACGGTCATAAATCTTTCTTCTGAATATTCGCTCTCCCATATTACATAATTTTGTTTTATCCTCTCAAAATTAATAAATTATTCTCTACCCACCAAATTCAAAATACTGAATTCATAGCTTTCCACCAAATTTGAAATGCTGAATTCATAGCTTTCCACTAAATTATTAATAATATTTCCTTTAAAAATAACTTTTAAGTTAAGTTGCTCGACTTCTTGAAAAAAATAAATTAACGTTGTGGCATCTAACAACCCATGGATTTGAACATTGATCCCCATTCAGTGTTCTAATAATAGAGAGGCGTTAAACTTGTCCTCTGATCAAAATTATGGAAGATACTAATATTACTAATGCAGAACACACCGAAAACGGACACCGCGCCGGTTTCGTAAATATCGTCGGAAACCCAAATGTTGGCAAATCAACCCTTATGAACGACCTTGTGGGTGAACGTATTTCAATTATCACCTCTAAGGCCCAGACCACGCGTCACCGCATTATGGGCATTGTCAACACCCCCGAATATCAGATTGTTTATTCAGACACACCCGGTGTGCTCAAACCAAAATATAAGCTTCAGGAGTCAATGCTGGAGTTTTCTGAAGGCGCACTGACTGATGCGGATATCCTTCTCTATGTCACCGATGTTGTTGAAGAACCGGAGAAAAACAAGGACTTCCTCGACCGTGTGGCCAAGGAGACGATGCCTGTCTTATTAGTCATCAACAAGGTGGATCTCCTCAAAGATAACGCGCAGCTTGAGGCCCTCGTGGATGCTTGGCACAAGCGTTTGCCCAATGCCGAGATTTTCCCGACAAGCGCAACCGAAAACTTCAATGTGCAGAACCTCAAAGACCGCATCGTGGAGCTCCTGCCGCCATCGCCTCCATTCTTCGGAAAGGATGCGCTGACCGACAAGCCGGCACGTTTCTTCGTAACAGAAATCATCCGCGAGAAGCTCCTCTTGAATTATGACAAGGAGATTCCTTACAGCACAGAAGTGCTCGTGGAAAAATTCGAGGAGAAAGAGAATTCAATCCATATAATGACCGTCATTTATGTCGAGAGAGACTCACAGAAAGGTATCATAATCGGAAAAGGCGGTGAGAAGATCAAGAAAGTGGGCATTGAGTCAAGAATGGATATTGAGAAATTCTTTGGCAAGAAAGTGCATCTCGAGATATTCGTCAAGGTTGAGAAAGACTGGAGAAACCGTGAAAACAAACTCCGCCAGTTCGGATATATCGAATAATCGACTGAAGATACTATTGTAGGGACGCACCCCGTGTGCGTCCATTTATATTATATATAACCCAAGGCTCTCGTTCGGTGAAAGTCACAGAATCGAGGGGTACCTAAAACAAAAAGTTATGAGCAAATTAATTGCAATCGTAGGGCGTCCCAATGTAGGGAAATCAACCCTCTTCAACCGTTTGACACAAAGTCGTAAAGCCATCGTCGATGACACAGCCGGCACCACACGCGACCGCCAGTATGGAAAAGTTGACTGGTGTGGCCAGGAATTTTCCATTGTCGATACAGGCGGATGGGTTGTAAACTCCGATGATATATTTGAAGAGGAAATCAACAAACAGGTTGAGATAGCCATTCAGGAAGCCGACGTTATCCTCTTCGTGGTTGATGCCTCAACCGGTCCGACCGACCTTGACGACAAGGTGGCCGCCATTTTGCGCCGTGCCAAGAAACCTGTAATCGTGGTAGCCAACAAGGAGGATAAAGGCGATGCCCGTTTCAATATACCTGAATTTTATGAGTTCGGGCTTGGTGATCCTATCGGTGTTTCATCGGCCAACGGCTCCGGCACAGGAGAGTTGCTTGATGAGATAGTGAAGGATATGCCAGAAAAGGACAATGAAGATGACACTGAAGAAAATGTGGCTAAGTTTGCCATCGTAGGGCGACCCAATGCCGGGAAGTCATCTCTGATCAACGCCTTCATCGGTGAGGAGCGTCACATTGTGACCGACATTGCAGGCACAACACGTGATTCCATCTATCATCGTTACAATAAATTCGGGTTCGACTTCTATCTCGTTGACACAGCCGGCATCCGCAAGAAACAGAAAGTGAACGAGGATATCGAGTATTATTCCGTGATCCGTTCAATACGCGCCATTGAAGCATCCGACGTGTGTATCCTAATGATCGATGCCACTCGCGGCATCGAGGGACAGGATGCTAATATATTCTCTCTGATTCAGAAAAACAAGAAGGGGCTTGTGGTTTGCGTGAACAAATGGGATATAGTGGAGGATAAGAGCCTCAACGCACAGAAACGTTTTGAGACAGCCATCCGCAATAAGTTTGCACCTTTCACCGATTTCCCCATCATCTTCACCTCCGCGCTCACCAAGCAACGCATCCATAAAGTGTTGGAGACGGCCACTCAGGTATATGAAAACCGTCGCAGGGTGATTCCGACGTCTCAGCTCAACTCCTACATGCTCGAGCAGATAGCCATTACGCCACCGCCAAGCAACAAGGGCAAGTTTGTGAAGATTAAGTA
>CAMWXH010000123.1 GCA_947178165.1 uncultured Porphyromonadaceae bacterium
ATTTAAGTCTGATCCTATAATCTTAATCATTGTATATTTTTACACCATCTGCATGGGACACACGTATGAACCTCAAGACCCGGATCCCATTGATAACCGCATATTTTGCATTTCTTTCTCGGGAGGTTTTGTCCCAAGGTTGCCACACCCATTTGCGATGTCTTAACCCATCCTGTGCCTTCACAATGAATGCACTTGGAGTTATTATTATAAGAACCAGGACTTCCTATGTCATTTCCTAAGTCATTTCCTCCATCGTTTTGATAATCTACAACATAAGTTGGAGTGGCCATCTCAATCGCTGTCTGCGACACCATATAGTTATTCATATTCAGCTGTCCCAATAAAGCATTTGATATTGCACTGCCGGAAAAAAGGTTACCGCTTTTCGCCATATCAAGATTGAAATCACTTTGCATCCTCATCATTGCATTAGCAATCCCGGGGGAGGAATACATTGGATTGCCAAAAGCATCGTATGTCACCTCCACTTTCATCACATCAGGAGTAAAATATCGCGATGGGTCTAACGAGGCCGGCCATTGCACGCCATTATGATAATAATCGGTGCCCGCACCTCCACCTGGAATAGAGTAATTTGAACCAACCATGGCATTTCCACCAGTCACTGCCCCATACCCATATCCTGAAAGGAATGAATTTGTCTGCTGCGTGCTATATTTATAATTTACATATTCATTAGCCACCTTCATTCCCATATCCAAAATACCGAGTCCTATGTTAATCCATTTCTGAGTCCTCTCCTCCTTATGTCGTTCCCATTCCTCCGATACCTGCATATAAATATCTTTAGCATCGGGGAAAGCGTTATCCTTGTCATTCTGCACTACATATTTGAAATCTTCTGTGGATTGCTTCAGTTTCTTCATCCTATAATAAGCTCGTCCCCTTAAATAGCGAGCATCCAACGAAGGATTCTCTTTAATTACAGTTGAATAAATCTTTATGGCTTCCTTAAGGTTTCCTGCCTTCTCCTTGTCTAAGGCATTTTGCAATCTCATACGAACCCTTTCATCTATACCAGAAACAACGACAGCATTAGGAAAACGCGGCACACGTATCTCTAAACCAGTCAGACATTCCTCTTCAAATGGATTCAGGGCTTTTAACATAGCCTCATCAATGCCACACGACCCTGCTATGCTTTTCCAAGATTCGCCTCTTTCCACAATATGATTTTCTATCTTTCCATTCCGTTCATTTATAAGTTCCTCCGAAAAAACAGCCACTAAATATTTTGAAATGATATATGAAACAACAGAGTCTGATTTCTGCATTATTATTTCTTCCTGCACAGTCCCACTGGTTGCAGCCTGGGCAATTGATAGCTGAATACTAAGTATTATAAAGATTAAACACTTAAATATGGATCTATGAAGTCTTTTCATCTGTCAGTCAGTTTGTATTATCAGATAGTTTGACACACTCCAAAAGGCATTCGGATTAGTGATACTGAGGGTATAATTATGCTTTCCGTCAGTGGTAATCTCGTATGCACTCTCAGGCATGGATGTTATAAGTTTTGGCTTTTTCGCAGTGAATGAGATTTCCGTTAGCTTGCGTATGTCAACCTTGCTGAACATACTCCTGTCAAGGGCATTCTGAGCCACGACCTTCCCTTTCTTAATGATGCCACGTTTTTCCAACTCCTTCTTTGTAGCAATAATCATATAGCATTGGTTAAGCATGGCATCCTGCCTTTTTAGAGCTTCCTGCTGCATGTTTGCACGCTTGTCAAGCTCAATGATAGTTCTCGACTGCTGTTCTGTCTTTATTCTCAACTGAGACAGGTCAGTATCCTTTTTCTCCAATTCGGCCTTCAGTTTCGCTACCTGCTTATCCTTATTTTCAAGTTGGGCCTTAAGGTTCTGAATCAATTGCAATAGGTTAGCGTCCGACTTTGATTCGTTTTCATCCTGTGTCTTTGCCTCCTGTCCTAATCGATCCTCGAGTTCTGAAATCTTTTTCTTTTGGCTGGCAATCAAGCTTTCAAGACGCGAAACATTCTGCAAAACATCTTCCCGGGAGGCTGTCCCACCTTCCACCTTAGTTGAGATGAACAGATTCCCTTCCTGCGTGGCTATTGAATCCAGACTTCCGTTCACGATCTCTATTATATCGTCAAGATTATCTATCCGATGATTCTGGTTCTTGACCACATTTTTTAGCGAATCTCTTTCAGACACAATCTCGGCTATCTCTTTCGCTGACTGATTGCATCCGGCAAGAATAATCAGAGTCATTCCAAGATAGTATGCTATCTTTTTTTTATTCATAAATATCAGGCTGTTAGTTAAAATTCAAATGATTGCTTAAGATCACGGTAGCTACTTAATCAGTTTCAATTTGAATCATTATCTGCTCACCGGGAGTGAGTTTGGTGTCATTTTTAACTGATGTGGGAAATTCGTTCCATTCCCTCAAATCCTCCACGGCGATCTCATATTTTCGTGCAATGGATTCCAGGGTCTCTCCCCTTAAAATCTTATAGAAGATGACTTTTAATTTCTTCTCTCCCCCTTTGGCACTCTTTTTTTCACTTTCTAAATCTGCAGTGATATCGGTGAATATGTCTTTAGAACCGTCATTATACTTAATCATGAACACATCCTGCACAGGTATTGTATCGTTATTAGAGAGGGCACGCACTTGTTTTGGAGATTTCTGATAGTTGATCACACCATCTTTCAGGCTAATGTTCCATGCCGGTATCTCGCCACCGTCTGTAAGATATATCAGATCAGCCTTCTTACCTGTGGAATGAGCCGGCAAGATTACTCGTTCTCTTTTTCTATTGAAAAATGTGTAGCCTCTCTTGTCGCTTTTAATCATATAGACCTCATTGGTAGGAAACACTTTCTGAGTTGAACGAGATCCGATCAAGCCACCGGATTTTACAATGAAATTTACCTCCTTATCACTAAGCAGCTCAAGTTTCCCCTTATATTCATCACCAGTGCGGGTTATAAGAAGATCTTCTGCATTTGAAGCAAATGCAAATGACATATATATCAAGAGAGGGAAAAGATAACGCATAAAGGTACTTAAATGGCGATGAAAGCGTTCCCTCTCTCATCAGGGTATAAAAAAAGAAGACGTGGAACGATGTTCTTGTCTATCTTCAAGGAGGCATCGCCAAACGCCTAACACAGAATAAACAGTCCACTCCCACGCCTCATCGGATATCGATTCCCCTTGTCGGGGGAGTGGATAAACGACAAGCATGAGCGTTCTCTTGACTGCTCTCTCCTTCTGTGTTTTGAAATTGGCGATTTCCTTGAAAAGGATAAAGCAAAAAACGCTTCTAAACAATAAAATCGGGCGGTTCTCTTGCCACCACGCTACAAAGGTAATAATAATTTTTTATTTCAAAAAAAATTATTATTTCAAAATTTTTCAATATTCTTCATACAAGAAGCGCCCTCGTGAAAATTCACAAGGGCGCCTCGCTTATAAATGTCAGTAATATTTGCAATTAGATCTTGCCTGTCTCAGCAATTGACTCAGCCTCAGCCATCACTATGGCTTCAGGATCATCTGTGAGCTGGAGCGCCGCATACTCATCTTTGTTGGCAACAACAAGACGGTTATACTCACGCAGACCTGTACCGGCCGGAATAAGGTGACCGCAAATTACGTTCTCCTTCATACCCTCAAGAGTATCGGTCTTGCCATTGATGGCGGCCTCATTAAGCACCTTCGTAGTTTCCTGGAATGAAGCTGCCGACATGAAGCTTGAAGTCTGGAGGGCAGCACGCGTGATACCTTGAAGTATCTGCTCTGAGGTTGCAGGCACTGCATCGCGAACGGTCATAATCTTCAAGTCCTTACGTTTAAGGGCTGAGTTCTCGTCACGAAGCTTGCGCTGAGTGATGATCTGGCCTGCAAGGTATGTCTGCGAATCACCTGCATCGGTGATAACCTTCTTACCCCAGATGCTGTCGTTCTCCTCCATGAAATCTCTCTTGTCAACAATCTGCTGCTCAAGGAAGCGAGTATCACCCGGATCAAGGATGTTAACCTTACGCATCATCTGACGAACGATAACTTCGAAGTGCTTATCGTTGATCTTCACACCCTGCATGCGATACACATCCTGAACCTCATTCACGATATATTCCTGCACGGCTGTCGGACCCATGATATTAAGAATATCGGAGGGAGTGATGGCACCGTCAGAAAGCGGAGTGCCGGCACGCACATAATCGTTCTCCTGCACGAGGAGCTGCTTGGAAAGAGGCACGAGATATTTCTTCTCCTCACCCAGCTTGCTTGTCACGCTGATTTCACGGTTACCACGTTTGATCTTGCCGAATTTAACCTCACCGTCAATCTCGCTGACAACAGCCGGGTTAGACGGGTTACGAGCCTCGAAGAGCTCAGTGACACGGGGAAGACCACCGGTGATGTCACCGGCAGAGTTCGATGCACGAGGTATCTTAACAAGTATATCACCGGGCTTGATGGTTGCGTTATCGTCAATAAGGAGGTGGGCACCCACAGGAAGTGAATAACTTCTGATAAGCTCACCTTTCTCATTATAGATCTGGGCGGCCGGAACTTTTGTACGATCCTTCGACTCGATCATAATCTTGTCGCGGAGACCGGTGGCTTCATCAGCATCTACACGATAAGTCACACCTTCCTCTACATTCTCAAAGCGCACTGTACCACCCTCTTCTGCGATAATCACAGCATTGAACGGATCCCATTCGCAGATCATATCGCCAGGTTTAACCATATCGCCTTCGTGGAAGAAGAGTTTGGAACCGTAAGGAATATCGGCTGTGGCAAGCACTATGCCGCTCTTTGGCTCAACGATGCGGAGCTCACCCATACGTCCTACAACAATATCGGTTCCCTTCTCATCTTTGATGGTACGCAATTCCTCAAATTCAAGGCGACCCTCATGACGAGCAGTACGGTCTTTGACAACTGCAACGTTACCGGCGACACCACCGACGTGGAATGTACGGAGTGTAAGCTGAGTACCGGGCTCACCGATTGACTGAGCCGCGATAACGCCAACAGCTTCTCCCTTCTGAACCATACGGTGAGTGGAGAGGTTACGACCATAACATTTGGCACATACTCCCTTCTTGGATTCACAGGTAAGCACCGAACGGATCTCAACTGATTCTATCGGTGATTTCTCGATGCGTTCAGCAATTGCATCGGTGATCTCCTCGCCGGCATGAACAATAATATCGTCGGGATTATAAGGATCCACAATGTCATGAACGGAAACTCGTCCGAGAATACGCTCTGACAGAGTGGCAACAACCTCTTCATTATTCTTGACCTCAGTGCAAACAAGACCACGGAGCGTGCCACAGTCTTCCTCGTTGATGATGACATCATGAGCCACATCGACAAGACGGCGTGTGAGGTATCCTGCATCGGCTGTCTTCAACGCCGTATCCGCAAGACCCTTACGGGCACCGTGGGTAGAGATGAAGTACTCAAGCACCGAAAGACCCTCCTTGAAGTTTGCAAGAATCGGGTTCTCGATGATCTGACCACCCTCAGCACCTGCCTTCTGCGGTTTTGCCATAAGACCACGCATACCGGAAAGCTGACGAATCTGGTCTTTAGAACCACGGGCACCGGAGTCAAGCATCATGTAAACTGAGTTGAAGCCTTGCTGGTCCTCTTTCATCTGCTTCATCAAGGTTGATGCAAGCTTATCATTGACGTGAGTCCATATATCAATAACGTGGTTATAACGGTCGTTGGCCGTAATCATACCCATATTGAACTGGCCAAGCACCTCTTCAACCTGACGGTGACCTTCAGCCACGTATTCCTCCTTCTCCTTCGGGATGATCACATCACCGAGGTTGAAGGAAAGACCGCCACGGAATGCCATCTTGTAACCGAGGTTCTTGATATCGTCAAGGAACTGTGCCGAACGAGTCACACCGCATGTCTTGATGACTTTGGTAATGATCGTACGGAGAGATTTCTTTGAGATAATCTCATTCACATATCCAATCTCCTTGGGCACATACTGATTAAAGAGCACACGACCAACAGAGGTATCCTTTACGATACGTTTAACCGGATTGCCATTCTCGTCAACGTCATCAACATACACGCTAACGGGAGCGTGGAGTGTGACCTGACCTTCATTATAAGCAATCTCAGCCTCTTCGGGGCCATAGAATACGGTTCCCTCTCCCTTATCTCCCTTGCGGAGTTTGGTGATATAGTAAAGTCCGAGCACCATATCCTGAGAAGGCACGGTGATAGGAGCGCCATTAGCCGGGTTAAGGATGTTATGGGCGCCAAGCATCAGCATCTGGGCCTCAAGCACAGCCTCGTTGCTCAAAGGAAGATGCACAGCCATCTGGTCACCGTCGAAGTCGGCGTTGAATGCCGTACATGCAAGCGGGTGAAGCTGAATTGCCTTTCCTTCAATCATCTTTGGCTGGAAAGCCTGGATACCGAGACGGTGAAGCGTCGGGGCACGGTTGAGAAGCACCGGATGTCCTTTCATAACATATTCAAGGATATCCCATACCACAGGTTCCTTGCGGTCAACAATCTTCTTGGCGCTCTTTACTGTCTTAACGATACCGCGCTCAATGAGCTTACGGATAATGAAAGGCTTGTAAAGCTCTGCGGCCATAAGTTTTGGAATACCGCACTCATGCATTTTAAGCTCAGGGCCTACAACGATAACCGAACGTGCAGAATAGTCAACACGCTTACCGAGAAGGTTCTGACGGAAACGTCCTTGCTTACCCTTAAGAGAATCTGAAAGAGACTTGAGCGGACGGTTAACATCAGACTTCACGGCAGAAGACTTACGGCTATTGTCGAGCAAAGAATCCACTGCCTCCTGAAGCAGACGCTTCTCATTACGGAGAATCACCTCGGGAGCCTGAATCTCGATAAGTCTCTTAAGACGGTTATTACGTATGATTACACGACGGTAGAGGTCGTTAAGGTCGGAAGTGGCAAAACGACCGCCATCGAGAGGCACAAGGGGACGAAGCTCAGGCGGAATAACCGGCACAGCCTTGAGGATCATCCATTCAGGCTTATTCTTATCCTGTGAATTGAGGAAAGAGTTCACAACCTGAAGACGTTTCAATGCCTCAGTCTTGCGCTGCTGCGAACCGTCAGTGTTGGCACGGTGACGCAATTCGGCGGCAAGCTTGACAAGGTCGATGTTCTGCAAAAGCTCATAGATAGCTTCTGCGCCCATCTTTGCCACAAACTTATTGGGGTCGGAATCATCAAGGAGCTGGTTATCTTCCGGAAGGTTATCCATAATCTCCATATATTCTTCTTCAGAAAGGAGATCAAGTTTCTCTACATTGGAAGCGGCACCCGGATTCAGGACCACATATTTCTCATAATAGATTACTGCATCGAGCTTTTTTGAGGGGAGACCCAAAAGATAACCGATCTTATTGGGCAAAGAGCGGAAATACCAGATGTGTGCCACGGGAACGACGAGCTCGATATGACCCATACGCTCACGACGCACCTTCTTCTCTGTCACCTCGACACCACAGCGGTCGCAGACGATGCCCTTGTAACGGATACGCTTGTACTTTCCGCAATGGCACTCATAATCCTTCACCGGGCCGAAGATCTTTTCGCAGAAAAGACCGTCGCGTTCGGGCTTATAAGTACGGTAGTTGATAGTCTCGGGCTTCAGCACCTCGCCACTCGACTTCTCCTTAATCTCTTCTGGAGAAGCAAGACCGATGGTGATTTTCGAGAAATTGCTTTTAATTTTATTGTCTCTTCTAAAAGCCATAAAACGTGTTTCCTTATTTAGTCGGATAATGGTGTTCTCCTTCATTTATCGGGAGAACACCCTATCCTGAATATATTATTAATCTAAAGTGATGCTCAATCCGAGTCCGCGGAGCTCGTGCAGAAGCACATTGAGAGATTCGGGGATACCGGGGTTAGGCATTGTGTCACCTTTGACAATGGCCTCGTATGCCTTGCTTCGACCCACAACGTCGTCCGACTTGATTGTGAGGATCTCCTGAAGGATATGAGCCGCACCGAAAGCCTCGAGCGCCCAAACCTCCATCTCTCCGAAACGCTGACCACCGAACTGAGCCTTACCTCCAAGAGGCTGCTGAGTGATGAGTGA
>CAMWXH010000124.1 GCA_947178165.1 uncultured Porphyromonadaceae bacterium
GCGGCCATGATTTCATTAATGTTCATGTGATTCAGTATTTAGATTTATGGTTAACTTCGATGCAAACTTACTCCTTTTTTCAAACATCTCCAAAAAAAATTATATGTTTAAAAACAGAAAAGGCCTTCCCTTACGGGAAAGCCCTTTCATTTATCTTGATAATCAGTATTTATTATTTCTGAGTGAAGATTACGATACGGTTCCAGTCGTTAGTGCTGTAAGGCTGAACATCTGAACCATCATATTTAACTGTGAGACGGCTTCTGTCGATACCATAGTTCTCTACGAGAGCGTCAGCAACTGCGTTAGCACGTTTTTCAGAGAGCTGGAGGTTGTATTCAGCTGTACCTGTATCTTTGTCTGCGTAACCAACAACCATAACTTTCTCATTGGGGTTAGCCTTGAGCCACTCAGCCATGTTGTAGATGTTAACCTCTTCAGTAGGCATGATCTTAGCAGAGTTGATGGTGAAGCGAACAGTTGACATAAGAGGAGCGTTCACGCAGTCTTTCTGTACTGTTGCAGGAGGACAGGGAAGCTGAGCCTCGAGGTTTGCGATAGTCTCGCCGGCAGCGATGAGGTCTGCGCGGAGGTTGTTAACTTGTCCGTTGAGGGCTGCAATCTGAGAAACATACTCACAATCGTTGTAAGTGTTCCAGTTGCGACCGTTGATATTGAAGTTGAAACCACCCATTACAGATACGTTAGCATCGATTGATTCGCCCATAGCTGAACCATTCCAGTTGTCGCCATAGAAAGATGCACGAGCCTCTGCGAAGAAATCAACAGCCTTGCAAAGACGGAAACGGAACTGAAGACCTGCAGAAACAGGAAGAGTCCAAACTACATTCTTTTCTTTGCCGTGATTGTCAACTACGTTCATTCCAGCGGGTTTGCCACCGTTAGCATCGCGGAGATCCCAGTTAGCGTCACCACCAAGACCTACGAAAGGTATAAGAGAGAATACGCGCTTGCTGTTGGGACCCTTGATTGAGTTAAACATATCCCACATCAACTCAGCCTGGAGCTGTGCGTGTTTTGAACGAGTCCAACCGTTGTCAAGACCGGCTCTTGAGTTCTGGTTCCAATGAAGCGGGCCGCCCATTGCTTTGATGCGCCATCCTACATAAGGAGATACCCAGTGACCGAAACCGAAACCGTACTGTACGGTGATTCTGTTTTTGTCGAAGTTTTTGTTGGTTCCGTGCTCAACGAAAGGAACTGTTGCACCTGCGCCGATTTCGATGAACCAGTTGTCACGCCAGTTAGCGTAATAATGATTGGTGTTATCGCAGTTGAACTCAGTCACTGTAGTTGACTCAGCTACGAAAACATCCTGTGCGTTTGCAGGAGCTGCTACTCCAAGTGCGCCTGCAACTGCGATTGCGTAGTAAAGATTCTTAGCTTTCATAATTATAACTTTTAATTATTATTTTCAAATGTCAATTTCGGGTTGCGAAATTATACATATTTAACATTCAAAGCTTTTTCTTTGTTTTGGAAACTATCGCTTTTTTTCCAAACTTTTTTCTTTTCTTCTTTCAATATCTTAATTATCAACCGGTTAATTAAGATATTTTTTCTTATTTTTTTATTCTTTTATCTCCCGACAGAGTGGAATCGACAATAATAAGACTGCATACGGGATAAAAAAGTTTAATCCGTGCATTTTAACATTCCATATATTTTAACTAATTTTGGACTGTAAAAACTGCAACCGTGATATTTTCAGGTGGCAAAATTAACATATTTTTTATTAATTTCAAAAAAAACCTCAATTAATAGCGTCTTTTTCTGACAATAACAGTTAATTTCATCTGATTTCACCTCGGGAATAAGGATTCTCGGTATTTTTCAGTCGATGGCACATAAAAGAGATAAAATAAGGATAAGGATTGAACATGAGTCTCATCTTTCCACCATAACCGACACACGCCTGTCATTATGGGCCATTGCAGGCATCTTATTCCTTATCATTATCCTTTCTCTCTTTTCCGGCTGTCTTATAGTTCTCCTCACTCCTCTGCATACACTTCTTCCGGGTTATCTTAAGGAAACCCAACGGTCGGCTACCGAAGAGAATCTGATGCGTCTTGATTCGTTGAGGAATGTATATGAGACAAATCAGCGCTACATTGATAATTTTCTTCGCGTAACTGATATTGAACGATTGCCGAGCGATTCAGTTGCACTCAAGGAAGACTCTGTCATTTCAAGCCATGATACTCTTTTGCCACCCTCTGAACGGGAAAGGCGATTTGTGGCACGAATGGAGGAACAGGAAAAATTCAATATTTCGGTGCTCGCTCCTTTGGCGGCTGACGGAATGACGTTCTCACCTATTTCAGATACCGGCATTTTCTCAAATGCGTCAAAAGACTCTGAAACCGGAGAGATCCTTTTGCCAGCGGATGCTTCAGTTCTAAGTGTAGCTGACGGCACAGTCCTGGCGGCATTCTTTTCAAGGGCTGAAAACGGTTATGTGACAGTGATCCAACATCAACGCGGGTTTGCTTCAAGATATTCCCATCTTGGAAAACCCCTTGTCGTTATGGGGGAAGATGTATCGGCCGGACAGATTATAGCATCACCTCCTCCACCCGACCGATCCGGGAAAAGGTATATATATATAATGATGTGGCATAACGGGTTGCCGGTTTTGCCATATAAATTTATAAATGAACGCGAATCAGGGAACTTCAAAGAGCTTTTTGGCATCGAAAACTCCTTTGAAGCTCCCCGAGGAAAATAAACTAAACATTTCTTCAATGAAGACCGGGGAAATAACCAACATAGCTATTTTAGGGAGCACAGGAAGTATCGGCACTCAGACTCTTGATATCATTGCCGAACATCCCGACCGTTTTCATGCATCTGTGCTGACGGCAGGAAGAAATTGGGAATTGCTTGCAAGGCAGGCTCGCCAATTCTCCCCTTCAGCTGTAGTGATTGCCGACAAAGAGGCTTATCCTTATCTGAAAGAAGCTTTGAAAGACCTTCCAATCAAGGTTTATGCCGGAGCTGATGCAATTGCAGACGCCGCATCATTACCGGAAAACGACATTGTTGTTACAGCTATGGTTGGATACAGCGGTCTGATTCCCACAATTAAGTCGATAAAGGCCGGCAAGAGGATTGCATTGGCAAATAAGGAGACTCTGGTTGTGGCCGGAGAGGTAATCACATCTCTGCTTGCTCAGTTTGACTCGGAAATAGTGCCTGTTGACAGTGAGCATTCCGCCATATTCCAGTGCCTGATGGGAGAGAAAAGGGAACAAGCCACAAAAATTATATTGACCGCATCCGGTGGCCCGTTTAGAACCAAGACGGTGAAGGAACTTGAAAATGTCACAGTCGCAGATGCTTTGCGCCATCCAAATTGGTCGATGGGAGCAAAAGTGACCATTGATTCAGCATCTATGATGAACAAGGGTTTCGAGATGATTGAAGCCAAGTGGCTCTTCAATTTTGAGCCTGATGAAATTGAGGTGGTTGTTCATCCCCAATCAATAGTCCATTCAATGGTTGAATTCACCGATGGTTCCATAAAGGCTCAGCTTGGAACGCCTGATATGAGGATACCTATCTCTTTGGCTTTGGGCTACCCGGATAGAATCCCCTCTCCACGGCAACCCCTTTCATTGAATCAGTATGCCAACCTGACTTTTGAACGCCCCGATTATGAAAAATTCCCGCTTCTGCGCCTCGCGTTTGACGCTATCAACGAGGGAGGGAATATGCCTTGCATCTTGAATGCGGCAAATGAAAAAGCCGTGGCAACATTTCTGGCCGGGAAGATGAAATTTCTCGATATGCCACGTTTTGTCAAGGAAGTGATGGAGGCAACACCTTTTATCCGCGATGTGAACCTTGAGGATCTTATCGCTTCCAATGACATGGCTCTAAAAATAGCTGAGGAGAAGATAAAGAAATATATCATATAGGGTGCATTGACATCAGCATAGATATATTATGGAGATATACCAAAGAAGCTATGTACTAAATCCGGTGAGATAGCTTTATATATAAAAAACAAGATAGCTTTACATATAATAGAACAGAATACCTTTATATAATAATATAGAACGTGGAAACATTCTTGATAAAAGCGGCACAGCTTATTTTGGCTTTTGCCATCCTTGTAATAATACACGAGTTCGGTCACTTCCTATTCGCCCGCATTTTTGGGGTGAAAGTGGAGAAATTCTATATTTTCTTTGACCCTTGGAAAGAGATTTTCAAATGGAAGCCAAAAAAATATTTCGGTTTCTTCGGAAAGACCAAGAATATAGCGAAAAAAGAAGAGAATGAACCGGATGAAGGGGAAAAGGGAGAGGGAAAGAAATCCTCTTTCTGGGGAGATACAGAATATGGAATCGGCTGGCTTCCCCTGGGCGGATATTGCAAGATTGCCGGAATGATTGATGAATCAATGGACACCGAGCAAATGAAACGTGAACCTCAGAAATGGGAATTCCGTTCCAAACCAGCCTGGCAACGCCTCCTTATAATGATTGCCGGCGTGCTTTTCAATTTCCTTCTGGCTATCCTCATTTATGCAGGAATCGTATATGCCACAGGAGAGAAATATGTTCCATTGAGAGAGGCGAAAATGGGTATGGAATTTTCCGGCGAGGCTCGCAAAATCGGTTTTCACAACGGCGACATACCTATAAAAGCAGATGGGGAAGAAATTGACAAACCGGCAGAGGCATTTATGCAGATGATGCAAGCAAAAAATGTCACTGTGCTCCGAGACGGCAAGGAGGTGAACATATCCATCCCGGAGAAATTCATATTTGCAATGGAGCAGGAAGCAAAGAGCGACACTGCCACCATTGCGTTCTTCACCTATCGTTTCCCGGCGCGTGTAAATCAAGTGGTGATGGGAGAAGGGGCCGATAAAGCCGGTATCATTGCCGGAGATGTATTTATCGCTGTCGATTCAATTGCCACACCTACCCTGCTTTCATTCCAAGCCGCCCTGAAGGGACATGACAATCAGAAAGTCAATATCACGCTCCTTCGCAGAGAAAATGAGAAAACCGACACATTGACCCTTCCGGTTCAACTGTCGGGAGCTTCAAAAATGGGCATAGGCCTTGAGATAGACCCTTCAGCTTTCTTCAATGCAAAGGAGATCCATTACTCTTTGCTGCAATCCGTGCCTCGGGGCATTGAAATGGGCACCGACAAACTGACAGCCTACGCCAAGTCAATGAAAATGGTATTCACTAAGGAGGGTGCAAATTCCATTGGAGGGTTCGGTTCGTTAGGTGCTATTTTCCCCGAAAAATGGAACTGGATAGCATTCTGGAATATTGCAGCGTTCCTCTCAGTAGCATTGGCCTTTATGAATATCCTGCCTATTCCTGCTCTTGATGGAGGACACGTTCTTTTCCTCCTTTATGAGGTTATCACAGGAAGGAAACCGAGCGATAAATTCCTTGAGTACGCACAGGTCACAGGAATGATCCTGCTCATTTTGCTGCTGGTCTATGCAAACGGAATGGATATCGTGAGACTCTTCAAATGACAAACTGAAATAAAGAGGTGATATGAGCAATAAGATAATAAAATTAAAACCCGGCAAAGAGGAATCATTGCTTCGCCATCATCCATGGGTATTTTCGGGAGCCATAGCCTCCTCTCCGAAAGATATAGAGGAGGGTGAGGAGGTCACCGTTACAGACAATAAAGGGAATGTGCTCGGTGTTGGGCATTATCAGATAGGATCGATAACAGTTCGCATTCTCGAATTTGGGAAAGAGAAGCTATCTGATGATTTTTTTGAAAGAAGGCTGAGAAGCGCCTTTGCACTCAGGCAGACATTAGGGCTTATCCGTGATGATAACAATTGTTTCCGCCTTGTCCATGGAGAGGGGGATTTCCTTCCAGGCCTGGTAGTGGATATCTATGGCGACACAGCTGTGGTCCAGGCGCATTCCCCCGGAATGCATTTTGCAAGGAGGAAAGTGGCAGATGCACTCACTTTGATTCCCGAAGCAAGGATAAGGAATGTATATTATAAATCTGAGACCACCCTCCCCTATAAGGCTCACCTTGATCCGGAGAATGAATATCTTATAGGGAGCTACGACGGCAACATAGCTATCGAAAATGGACTGCAATTCAACATCGACTGGCTGAAAGGCCAAAAGACCGGCTTTTTTGTGGACCAGAGAGAAAACAGGGCCCTGCTTGAAAAATTCTCAAAAGGGCGCAAAGTCCTAAATATGTTTTGCTATACGGGAGGATTCTCTGTTTATGCCATGCGCGGAGGAGCCGTTTCGGTGGATTCCGTGGATTCATCCTCAAAGGCAGTGGCCCTCACCGATGCAAATATTGATTTGAATTTTCCGGACGACCCACGACACCACACCCACGACACTGATGCTTTCAAGTTTCTAACAGAAATGAAGAAAGATGAGTATGACCTCATCATACTTGATCCCCCCGCTTTTGCCAAACACAGGTCAGCTATCAAGAATGGCCTCATTGGCTATCGCAAACTAAATGGGAAAGCGTTTGAGAAGATTAAGCCGGGTGGAATCCTGTTTACCTTCTCCTGCTCGCAAGCCATAACCAAAGAGATGTTCCGCCTGGCAGTTTTCAGCGCGGCCGCTAAATCGGGAAGGAAAGTAAGGATTCTCCATCAGCTTTCCCAGCCTGCAGACCATCCGGTGGATATATCTCATCCGGAAGGTGAATATCTCAAAGGTCTTGTCCTATATGTGGAATAAAACCTTAAATCAAATTTCCATAAAACCAATAAACGTTAAAAATGAAAAAATTAATCCCAACATTAATTCTCGGAACAATGGCAACATTGAATTCAGAAGCTGTGGTTGATAAGAATTTCAACTACCACGTTGACCGCTTCGCCGATATAGAAGTGCTTCGGTATGAAGTGCCGGAATACAACCGTCTCTCGCTCAACCAGAAAAAGATGCTCTACTATCTTTCTCAGGCTGCCCAGATGGGACGCGATATACTCTGGGACCAGAACGGCAAATATAATCTTCAGATTCGCCAGCTCCTTGAAAAAATATATACTAATTATAATGGCGACCGCAATTCCAAGGATTTCAAAGCTTTCGAGAAATATCTGAAGCAAGTATGGTTCGGAAACGGCATACATCACCACTATTCCACCGACAAATTCACGCCTGAGTTCTCTAAAGCATTCTTTGAAGCTGAAGTTGCTAAAATCAACGACGCCTCCCTTCCTTTGGCACCCGGAGAGACACGCGAGCAAATGATGGCTACACTTCTTCCCGTCATATTTGACCCCTCTGTAATGGCCAAGCGCGTGAATCAGGACGGCACACAGGATGTAGTGGCCACCTCTGCCAGCAACCTCTATGGCGACGGGGTCACACAAGCAGAAGTGGAAGCCTTTTACGCCGCAATGAAGAATCCTAATGATGAAACACCCGTATCTTACGGCTTGAATGCCAAAGTGGTTAAGGAAAACGGGAAACTCAAAGAGGAGAAATATCATCTTAACGGACTTTACGGGCCTGCTATTGCAGAGATAATCTATTGGCTCGATATGGCCAAGAATGTTGCCGAGAACGAAGCACAGAAGGCTTATATCACAAAACTTATAGATTATTACATCACCGGTGACCTTCGTCTCTTCGATGAGTATTCTATCTTATGGGCTGAGGACACTAAGTCGGATATTGACTTCGTGAATGGATTCATCGAGAGTTATGGCGACCCATTAGGGATGACAGGTTCTTGGGAATCATACGTAAACTTCAAAAACACAGCCTCTTCTGAGCGCACTGAGAAAATTTCAAGCAATGCGCAATGGTTTGAAGACCGTTCGCCGGTTGATCCCCGTTTCCGCAAGGATAAAGTGAAAGGCGTTTCTGCAAAAGTAATCACTGCCGCCATGCTTGCAGGCGATGCTTTCCCCTCGACAGCCATAGGAATAAATCTTCCTAACTCAAACTGGATCCGCGCCCAGCATGGTTCCAAGTCTGTGACTCTCGAGAATATCACCGAGGCATACGAGATGGCTTCTCACGGAAACGGATCTGTCTCTTATACACCTCGC
>CAMWXH010000125.1 GCA_947178165.1 uncultured Porphyromonadaceae bacterium
TTTTACAATTGCAAATTTAATTTATTTTTTCTTTTTAACAAAAAAAATTGACAAATTTTTATAAAATAATAAATGGGGCAATTTATTGATTTAAAACGCCCCATTTAACTTTACAATAAGTTATTCAAAAAATCGGAAAGATTACTGCATTAATTTTTTTACATGAATGTTACCCAATTTATCAATAACTTTAATTATTGTCACCGACTGAGTTGAATTTGACAAATTAAGCATTGCCTCATTTTCCGAGATAGAAGTAGATATCCCAACATTGAATCCTGCAATATCGAAGGCTTGTATTTCTTTTATTCCATTTTCCGCCATAACATACAATTCTCTTAAGTCCTTGTCATAAGATATGACAATATTCTGATCAACTAAGGAAGAAGATACTCCACTATCATCTGTTATAGTGAAATATGCAGGAATTCCTATGACCCTTAAAATTTGATCCTTTATATATGCAACATAAAGTTCGTAGCGTTCTCCTGGAACTCCACCGGGAAAATCGACAATGCAATTAAAATCATACGTATTTCCGGAAGTCATGAAAGTAGTCGCTTCTCCGAGCGTCTGTCTAACTAACACGTTTCCTGCCTCATTGGCAACAGCCGCATATAATGGATATGCAAAATAGCCTTTTGCCAATTTTATAGTGGTTGAAAAATCGATTTTTGACTTATCTTTTATTGTGAAGACTCCATTTTCGTTTGGTGCGTCAATTTCAATATTCAACATCAATAGAGATGGATCACCCGGGTTCTTTTTCAGGACTGCATCGATTACAGCATTCGGATAGTAAACACCAGTGATCGGATTGACGAGCTTAATGACAACATCTGTTGGCCCAGAAATTTTTGGAGCATTAGTCAAAGCATCAAATCGTGTAATCAATTTAACAGCCAAAGCCTCTTCCGCACCGGCAACCAACATCGCACTTTGTCCGACAAAAGCCTTTTCTCCCCCTATAAATATTTCAGGCATAATACCCTGAGCTAAATCTACAGATGAAGGATTCTTCATAACAATGCTAAACTGCGCATTACAGCCATCATATAAATCAGTGTCAAGATTAAAAGACTCAACACTCATTTCTAATGGAAGAAGATCAACAACCTCATATTTATTTCCCGCCTTCGTAAGGTAAACAAAATTTGAATAGCCATATATAGGGCGAACGGGAGTCCATTCTGATGAAGTATTATCCTGAATCCTTGAAGCTAAGGTAACCTTGTATTTACCATTCTGAAGACCGACCATTTTAATCTTAGGACTAATGACAGCTCCGCTCGGTGCCTTTTGATATATTCCTGATCCATATCCTGAAAATGCAATTGGATTTAAATCAGATTCAAAATAAAGGGGTTCTCCAGCAGTTCCTTCTATTGGCTCAAAAATAGCTCCAAACTTCATCTGCATTCTACCATAATTATACGACATCCAGAAAGGATATTCCGGACCGCTAAGTGCAAATGAAATTTCATTGCCAGAGCAAGTCGCCGTTAAATTACCGTTTTGAGTAAGATAGATTTCTTCAGAGATGGCCGGGTCTCCATTGGGAGGTTGAATTCCAATTATAGCATCCTGCTGGAAATCAAATCCTCCACCTCCACCTCCAATTCCAAGTGAGGATGGGTCAAGGGCATTAAGAACAAAGTATCCATCCGACATTCCTCCCCAGCCCCAATTAATATGGAAAAATCCTTTACCGTCATAACCATCGCAAACAAAAGAATGGCCGCCTTCATTTATGGATTGTCCATTATAAATTACCGGGCCAACATTCTTCAGATTATCATATATTATTTTATTCCACTCAGAAACAGAATAAATGTCTCTATTAACAATCCTACAATTTTTGTCGTAGCTAAAATAGGTTTTAAACGCTTCAGGAATTCGAGAGCTCTGAGCTCCAGATGCAGAAAGACCATAGTTCATTTGCACGCCGTAGCCACAACATTTCATAAGTTGAGCTACTGCAGCACCTTCCGCTTCACTATATTTTCCCTTCTCATACTTATCAAGCATATTCCCCCAATCAAAAATTTGATTATCGAAATTTAAAATAAGGGTTCTATTGCCAATCCTGTCGCACTTATATGTGATTCTACCGGTTCCTTTCTCCGGATAATTCCAGTATTTCATTACCTGTGCCATTGCGGTTGCAACACATCCAGTGTAAGCATGACGTCCATTTGATGACGGGCAATCATCATTATAAGGAGAATCCTGATCCCATCTTGTCTTAATCATTGGAGAGATTGCTTCCCATGATGGATCCACACCGACTACCTGACTTGAGGTGCGGGTATTATTTCTGATACCATAGGAAATCTGACGTTCATACTCTGATATCCACCATTTCATTTGATCGGACATATTATCATAATCAAATGAACCAGAGTCAGAGTATCCCAATAAAGGCACTGCCACATCATCAGCAGAAAGGATTGCATAACTCTCATTATTGCCAAAGACATACATCATTGGAAATTCATTTGAGTCCTTGATTGTATACACAAGGTTAGAAGCATGCTTATTAGCAGAAATAACCTTATTTCCTCCTGATTCAGAAACACGTCTGAGAGCATCGGCCGGTGTCAAAGGAGCGGAATTAGCTATTGAAGCCCCCAAACAGCCGAGCAAGACTATAAAAAAGCGTTGTTTCATATCAAATTAAATTTTTGATTAACCTAAATTAGTAAAACCTTACAAAATGTACATCACAGAAGACCAAACTACCAAAAATATATAACTTGAAAATTCAATTTCTATTATATATTTTCTCATAAGACCGTCCGCCAGTCTCTTTGATTTGCTAATTTAATAAAATTTTTATATATTACAAAAATGAAGACTTGAAAAGTATAAAAACAATTTAATTCGCAAAAAAGAGAAGGCCTTCACAAAGTGAAAGCCTTCTTCTTTATCTTTATAGGTATTAAGTATTATTTATTGATCAAATTATTATAGTTGGTTTCCTGACGTGGAATCATAAACCTCCAGCCCTTATTATATGATGCAGGATATGAGCCTTTATATGAAGTCATCATATTATTTGAGTTCGGATTTCCTTTTTCCCAAATTCTTCTTTCAACGTCAATATTCCAACGCTTCATAGCAAACCAAGTATCGCCTTCACCCCAAAGTTCAATGCGTCTCGTCAGACGAATTTCCTGACGCAAAGCATCGCCCGTAAGAGTACAGCTGTAACCAGGTATACGATTCTTATTAAGATCTACAAGACACTTCTGAGCTGTGGTTTCATCGCCAGCTTCCATGGCAGCTTCAGCTTCATTAAGTATCAGCTCACCTGCCCTCATGAACGGAATTTCACTTGCTCCAAGGTCTGCAAGACTGCTCCAGAATTTAATCTGCGCACCGAATTGAACACGCCCATCTGTTTTTTTCTTAGCGATACTTGCATTATCTGTGTACCACTTCTTTCTTGCAACAGCATTCTTTGCCTGAGCATCAGTCAGAGAAGTGTCAATGGAATATCCGCCTTCAAACCCTTCCGGAGTATTATGGGATATAAACAATGAGATAGCGGCAGACATCTCTTCGTTAGGTCCATACATAAAGAAAAACTCAGGATTGATTTTTGAAGGATTCCAGAAATCAGAGTCCTTTATTTTAAAGTTTACATATTTATTTGCTTTATCAGGCGTCCAGAAAAGCTCAAGTCGAATGTCGTTGGGGTTCTTAGCATAAAGCATCTTATAAAAATCCCAACTAATATTACCTGCGCTCGACCAGTTATAAGCAGTTGCGTAAGCACCATTACAAGAGAAACTTGCGCCCCAGGAGTTATAACCGTTAGTTGTCTTATCAGGAAGATTGTACCACATCCACTCATCGTTGTGTTCAGCAAATCCAGCTTTGTATTGTTCTGCTGTCATTATAGGATAAGAAGCTCGGGCATCATGCGCCATCGTCTGCGCTGTATTCCAATCATGATTCATCAAAGCAGCCCTTGAAAGAAGACCACGAGCAACATTTATATCAGGTTCAAATCCATATTTACGTTTTACATCAGATCCTTCGAAAAGAGAAATAGCAGTTTCAAGATCCTCATAGATATTTCCCATACAATCTTTGTAAGATGATAACGGAAGATCTCCTGTGCCTGGTTCAAGTCGAAGAACATAACATAATTCATCACCATTGTTTGCATCTTCAAAACGAGGACCGTACACTTGCATAAGATGTATGTAGGCATGTGCACGCATAGTCAAAGCCTGCGCCTTTACAAAGTGCACTTCACTCTCTTCTGCAGGAACATTATCTATATCTCTTAGAATCACATTGGCCTGATGAATAAGGTTATAGCAATATCCCCATGCAAAAGTATTACCAATATTCCCATCCGTAGTCATCAGCTCCCAAAGCTGAGTCTCAGTTTGATAGCCATATAGCCATGGATCAAAGAAATCTGGTGTCCCGGAATCACCATATACAGTCCGGAAGTATCCTTCTCCATTTGAAATACGAATCCAGCCTGAACCGTATGTGCCAATGTACATAGCTTGACATAATCCGTATAACGCGGCTCTCGAACCCTCTATTGACTCTGCAATCTGGGTATCATTGACCTCAGACTCAGGGGGGAGTTCAAGATAATCCCCTGAACAGGAAGTGATTGAGCCGGCCAATGCCAGCGCTGCAATACCCTTAAATATATTGTTCATTTTCATTGCTTAATCTTTTTTTAGAATTTAACATTCAGAGAGAATGCAAATACGCGGGCGGGTACATAATATTTACCCTGGCCTCCACCAAAACTATACTGTGGGTTCATTCCCTTACGTTTTGTTACAGTAAATACATTATCAATAGAAACACCTATATTTACATTCTGCATCTTCAGTGCACTAACCCACTTATAGGGGAGATCGTATGAAAGATTAATATTCTTCAATACTAAATATCCTCCGTTGGTAATCCAGCGAGAAGAACTTCCATTGTTGTTGGTTACATCATTTGAATTGAGCTGCGGAATTGCATTCTTATCAAAATCTGAGAGATTGGCAATATATGCATTAAATGTATTTCCACCGAAAGAAACTTCTTGCATTACATGATCCTCCATGCCTTCAGGCTTTTCTTTCCATGATTTAAGAGCATCCATATGGATAGCTTGAGGTTCCTGTGACACACTCATTAAGTCCATATAATTGGTGTCATATACTTTTCCACCAAGGCTATATGTGAACATCATTCCAAAATTAATACCCTTCCACGAAAGGTTAGTTCCGAATGAACCATACACTGTCGGGAACGCATCGTCTAAAACTTTACGAGTAGCATAATTAGGATTAGTAGTGTAGAATTTATAACCATCACCGTTAGCGACTGCGATAAGTTCGTTATCCTTGGCGGCATTATTCATGTAATCATATATCTGGCTTGCGCTCTGGTAAGCAACACCATCTTCTCCCCATTGAGTGAACATAGGAGAATTAGGATCTAACTCATAGACAGATTTACCGGTTGTCATATCTACACCAACCCATTCATTATTATATAATGTTCCAAGACTCTTTCCAATAAACAAACCTTGACCAGGCAAGTCGTGTCCATCAGGAAGTTTAATGATCTTATTCTTCATGAATGTTGCATCGATATTAAAGTTCCATTTTAAATCTGCATTTCTGATGATGTCAACACCGAAAGAAAGTTCCCAACCTATATTCTGCATTGTACCAATATTCCTCATAATGCTAATCGGGCTTGCGGTATCGCTCATTGAACCACCTGACAGAGGTTGACGAACGTTGAAAATAAGATCTGTATTACGCTTATTAAAATATCCAATGCTGAAGTTAAAGCGGTCTCCAAATAAAGCACCTTCTAAGGCCACATCGAATGTACGGGTAGCCTCCCATTTAAGATTTTGTGAAGCAAGCGTAACTGGAATCAAAGTATTGGTCATTCCACCATAATTCTGAATACTGTACAAGCTATAGTAAGAGTATGCACCCGCGTTGGCATCATTACCCACTGCACCATAAGCGGCACGTAGCTTTAAATAATCAAGCCAGTTCTGAGTAGTCTCCATAAACTTTTCTCTTGTAATAATCCAGCTACCACCTACAGACCAGAATGTACCCCAACGGTTATTCTTTTCAAAATAAGAGGAGCCATCAGAGCGAACTGAGAACTCTCCAAAATATTTCTGATCATAGTTGTAGCGCACACGTCCTAAATAAGATTCTGAACGAAGTTTAAGCGTGGATTGAGAGGCCGGGTTCGTTGTAGCAAAATTCGATAGGATATAAAGATCGGGGAGAAGCTGATCTTCAACATCCACTGAAGAGGCACTCTCAGAATATTGATAATTTTCATGATTTAACAATACATCAACATTATGATTTCCATACTGATGATTCCAAGTTAAAGTCTGCATGAATGTGTGCTCATTATACATACCGAATGTCTGATATAAACGTCCGTTAACAGCTCCGGCAGCCGAACCGTTAATATTGTTCATATACCGCCAGCTATTTGACTTATCACGATGGATATTTCCACGGAACGTCAATTCAAATCCATAAGGAATAATTGCAGTACCATACAAAGAAGCATCCACTACAGTAGAATCCAGCTTCTTTTTATCAAGACGCATTGAATATGCAACATTAGTTCCCTGATTTCCGAGATACTGAGCATCATTCCAAAGAGGGGAGCCAT
Source organism: uncultured Porphyromonadaceae bacterium (assembly GCA_947178165.1). Lineage (GTDB taxonomy): Bacteria > Bacteroidota > Bacteroidia > Bacteroidales > Muribaculaceae > Lepagella. Next base: position 6,694 of record CAMWXH010000125.1, read on the forward strand.
GTTCATTATATAATATCTCACCCGTTTCAACATCATGCTGATAATATGGGATATTAGGAGCCATATCCATTACAAGGAATGGATTGCTAACAAGACCCTCGTCATTCTTAGAAGTGATTCCAAGATCAGAACTTGTGTGCATCGCAGCAATATTAAGACCCATCTTAAAGTAACTTACGGGCTGGAAGTTAGCGTTCATACGACCATTGAAACGTTCAAAGTCAGTTTGAAGCATATAACCATTTTCTTTCAAATAACCAGCTGAAGCAAATACATTGAATTTGTCGGTTGCCGCTGCTGCATTAACTGTGTATTCTTGACGGTGACCGCTACGTGAAACCGCTTTCCACCAATCAAGGTCAGTATAACCAGGAAGAGGAGAAGCACCAACAAATTTTCCTTCTTCATTGAATAGTTCTTCAGCAGGAAGTCCGTAAACATTGGAATTTGCCAATGTGAAGAATTCCTTGCGGTAGTTTTCTATAGCGTCCTCACGAGAAGCAGCGCCTCCAGCTAATGATAAGTAACCATTTACATATGCATCAAACTGAGTTTGCATCCAGTCGCTTAACCCCATACGATCATAGAAAGGAAGTCCGCGGTTGTACATACCTTGACGCATTTCAAGTGTCACCTCAACCTTACCGGCCTGTTTTGCTTTTTTAGTGGTAATAAGGATTACACCATTTGCACCGCGGTTACCATAAAGCGCGGCAGAGGCAGCATCTTTAAGTACGGACATTGATTCAACGTCTGCCGGGTTAAGGTCAGATATACTACCCGAATAAACAATTCCGTCAACAACGATAAGTGGAGCCGACGTTGCACCGTTAATAGTATTGTAACCACGAATAAGAATTGAAGGGCTTGATCCCGGATATCCCACTGAGTTGTTTACCTGAACACCGGGGGCATTACCTTCAAGGGCAGCTGTAACTGAAGTTACAGGACGGTCTTCAATTTCTTTCGAACCCACAACAGCCACGGAACCTGTTAGAGATTCTTTGGTTGATGTACCATAGGCTACGACCACGAGGTCATCAAGATTCTGCTCAGTAGAGACGAGCTTGATTGTCATGTTGTTGGTTAGTTTTACCACCTGTTCCCTGTAACCAACGTAAGTCACCTTCGCCTGATGCACGTTACTTGGGACTGAGATGGAGTACTTACCATCGATGTCGGTGGCCGCACCATTGCCGCCGCCGATCGGCATGATGGTAGCGCCTACCAACGGCTCGTTGGTCTCGGCGTCAACCACTGTGCCGCGATAGGTGGTCTGTGCCATGGCGGCCCAGCTACACGCTACCAGCGTCATAATGATTAAAAACAGTTTTCTCATACTT
>CAMWXH010000126.1 GCA_947178165.1 uncultured Porphyromonadaceae bacterium
CTCGAACCCGAGTCTCCACCGTGAGAGGGTGGCGTGCTAACCGCTACACTAATCGACCATAACGGTTCAGTTAAATTTGGTAGTCGATCCGGGACTCGAACCCGAGTCTCCACCGTGAGAGGGTGGCGTGCTAACCGCTACACTAATCGACCATTCGGTTATTAAGGGGAAATCCCCGCTTTTGCTCTGCAAAGTTAGAAATAAAATTTGGTTCGTGCAAGTGTTCGGCATAAATTTTTTCGTGACAAATCAAAAAATTAAAATTTTACCAAAATTATAAACTTTATAAAAATAATTTATTAATTTTGCAATGTGTGAAGGTTCGGAGAACCTTTCTTTATGTTATGAAAAGTCGTGACGAGAAACGACTTTACTATTTGGCTTAATTATATTCTTACACAACCATGAAAATTCATTTTTCATCCTTGATGTGTGCCGTTCTCTTAACGGGCGCACTTGCTTCGTCGCCTGCAGTTGTTCAGGCCGCAGAGAACGATGCCGACTATCCCGCCTTATATATAAGAGGAGAGAGTAATGGCTGGAATGCACAAGACGAATACAAATTCTCACGAGAAAACAATGTCTATTCACTACATCTGGAGCATCTCAATGGAGAGTTCAAGATTTCTGATCCAGACTGGAATGTGGAATATGGCTCAAACACCGGCTCGATGCTCGACATAACCAAATCCTGCTATGTGGAAGGTGTTAAAAAGGGTCCGAACTATTTGGCCCATGACCTCAATAATGTCGATATCTCCCTGACTTATTCGGCTCAGAATCCTAACACCACAACAATCTGCATTACTGTTGACGGCGTTTCACCTGTCGAGCCGATAGAACCGGATCCGCTTGGCCTTTCAGGCGCTCTACCGGTGCTTTATATCAATGTGTATGACGAGGCAGGAAACCTTAACAATGAGATTATCTCCAAAGACCTCGCTCACAAAAATTATTTCACCGGCAACTATTGGCTTGACACTAACGGTTGCGAATGGCTCGAAGCTTTGGGAGCCCAATCTATCGGAAGCAAGGAGGAACCACTTCCTCTTGAAATCAAGGCACGTGGCAATTATACGCGCAAGGCTTTCTCAAAAAAACCGTTCAAGCTTAAATTGGGTAAAAAACAGTCTCTTCTTGGCCTGACCAAGAGCAAGCATTTCGCAATACTCGCCCATGCCGATGATATTTATGGATATATGCGTAACTTCACCGGCTTCAATTTAGGAAAAAGGATAGGGCTTCCTTGGACACCATGGCAACAGCCGGTAGAGGTGGTTATTAACGGAGATTACCGTGGACTTTATTTCCTTACCGAATCTATCCGTGTGGATGCCGACAGGGTGAATATTCAAGAGCTGGATGACAATGTGACAGATCCATCCCTTATCAGCGGCGGTTACCTTGTGGAACTTGACAACTATGACGAGGAGAATCAGATCCGTATGGAGGAGAAAGGCCAGGCTCCGGGATGGAAGGATGTGCTGCGTATCACATTTGATACGCCTGAAATTTATTCCGATATCCAGCGTCAGTTTGTGACCGAGCAGTTCACTGCAATGAATGATGCTATCGGGGCTAATTCCAATGATTTATGGAGATATATGGATCTTGACGATGCGGCGCGCTATTATATTGTTGAAGAGATCCTGTCGCATACAGAGGCATACCACGGCTCAACCTATATGTTCCGTGACAGAGGGGAGAATCAGAAATGGCATTTCTCTCCGCTATGGGACTGTGGCAACGCATTCAATGGGCCGACCGACAACTATTTCACCGAGACCATAACCTGGGGTAATACATGGATCGCTTCAATGCGTCTGAACCAAAAATTTATGGATAAAGTGAAAGAGACTTGGAAATGGTTTATGTCGCAGAAGTATAATGGAATTGAAGATGATCTGAAAGAATATTGCGACCATCTCAAGGCGGCTGCTCAGGCTGACTATAAACGATGGAACAATCAGCCCACTCCTGCTGACGGCCAAGGAGTGGTTGACAATAGAAACCTTGATCAAAAGCTTTCTGAAGTGAAGGATAAGCTTCAGGCAAAGACAAACTGGCTCACTCATACATTTGGTCAGTTTGACGGCTATTATGCAGAGCCTGAACGAGACGACACCGAAGCTGCTCCGCTTCCGGAATATGTCACCACTGATATTTCAGAGATCCAGTCTGCAATTACCGAAGGGGAGGAGCTTGAAATCTATAACATTCAAGGCATGCGTGTAGATAAACCTGAATCGGGAAACCTTTATATTGTGAGATATAAAGGGGCGACTCGCAAGGTGATGTCACGCTGACTAAAAGAATATTTGCTTCCAAGCACCCAACATTAGTTTTATCATATATATCGTGGCCTGTCCCTATACCCTGGGGGCAGGCTGTTTTATCTTCAAAAATTGAATAAATTAAAAAAAAGATGTATATTTGCAAAAATAAAAAACCGCTTCGGCGGATACACCACATAAACTGACTTCTAAACGGAATCAAACATCTAAACATATTTACAAATGGCAGATCAAGTAAAAGAATATCTTAACGACAAAGCATGGGCGCGATGGTTGGCGCTTGTATTGCTTGCCATGGCCATGTTTTTTGGCTACATATTCATGGACGTGCTTTCCCCTTTGCAGTCGGCATTGCAGGTGACAAAGGGATGGAACCCGGATGCATACGGACACTTCGCCGGTTCTGAAACATTCCTCAATGTATTCGTTTTCTTCCTTATCTTTGCAGGCATCATTCTCGACAAGATGGGGGTTAGGTTCACTGCAATCCTCTCGGGGTCGGTAATGTTCATCGGAGCATTTATCAACTATTTTGCTCTTACCGACACTTTCGCTCAGAGCGGTCTCCAGACCTTCTTTACAGATAACCTTAATTTTACCGGTTTCTGGGGAGACATCACGCCGTTCTTTAAGGGGATGCCGGCTTCGGCCAAGTGTTCTGCCATCGGCTTCATGATATTTGGCTGCGGTGTTGAGATGGCCGGTATCACTGTTTCCCGCGGTATCGTGAAATGGTTTGCCGGAAAGGAGATGGCATTGGCAATGGGAGTGGAGATGGCCCTGGCACGTGTTGGCGTGGCTGTTGTCTTTGTGGGTTCTCCGCTGATTGCCCGCGTGGGACAGTCATGGGTTGTGGAGCGTTCCGTAGGTTTCGCTGTGATTCTTCTCCTTATCGGACTCATAAGCTTCATTGTCTATTCATTCATGGATAAGAAGCTTGAGAATCAAATCGGTAATACTGAGGAGAAAGATGATCCGTTCAAGATCAGCGACCTTAAATATATCCTCAGTTCAAAAGTGTTCTGGGTAGTGGCCATTCTGTGTGTGCTCTATTATTCAGCAATCTTCCCCTTCCAGAAATATGCGGCCAATATGCTTCAGTGTACATTAGGTATCTCTGTTGAGGCCGCCGCACTCACATTTGCCGTATTCCCTCTCGGGGCGGCCGCAATCACTCCCTTCCTTGGAAACTTCCTCGACCGTAAGGGTAAGGGAGCTACCATGCTTATTTTCGGTGCGCTGCTGATGATTGTGTGTCACCTCACTTTTGCCATTGGCCTTCCGGCATTGCGCGGCGCTGACCTTGAAAAGACAAATGATGACACTATTATCACTGCAACGGCTAAAGAGGTGAATCCTGCCGACGGTGAAAAAGCGATAGAAACTGAGATCGTTTTCCGTCCTGTCCATCTTTATAATAAGGAGGTGGCCAAGACTCTTTCCGACAAAGGGGTAGGGGAAACGGTAAGAATAAACATTGCCGATGCCTTCACGGATGCAGAAAATCCTGACAATGCAGATAAAAGGGCTGATGGAATTGTCAATCTCCTTAACAGCCAGGTTGACTTCAAACAGGCATCCGCGCTTACAAGCGATTTTGATGTGACTGTGAAGAGAATCCAGCAGCCTGCCAACTGGTTAGGCATGACTGTGGCATTCCTTGCAATCATCATCCTTGGTATCTCTTTCTCACTCGTGCCTGCTTCGCTTTGGCCTTCAGTGCCCAAGCTTGTTGACGGGAAACTTCTCGGTTCTGCATATGCCGTAATATTCTGGATTCAGAACATAGGCCTTTATGCTTTCCCGATGATTATAGGCGCAGTGCTTATGGCTGCCAACAAGGGGGTTGAGAATCCCTTGAGCTATAATTACACTTGGCCAATGCTTCTCTTTGCATTACTTGGCGTGCTTGCCCTTATATTCGGTTTGATTCTTAAGGCTATTGATGCCAAGAAGCATTATGGCCTCGAGCTGCCAAACATAAAGGGAGAAGATAAAGAGGTTGAGTTTGACGGAATGGAATGATAAAAAATGACTAAGATTGGATCTGTAATGACTCCCGTGGGGAGAAAAGCTCTTCTTTTGGGGAGTGGTGAACTCGGAAAAGAGGTTGCCCTCGAACTTATGCGTCTCGGAGTGGAAGTAGTGGCTTGCGATCGCTATGATAATGCTCCGGCTATGCAGGTGGCACATCGTCGTTATGTTTTCAATATGCTTGATGGCGCTGAGTTAAGAAAAGTTATTGAAAAAGAGAAGCCCGATCATATTATACCGGAAGTGGAAGCTATTGCCACTCCCGTTCTTGTTGAGCTTGAGCAGGAGGGTTATAATGTCACACCCACAGCCAATGCCGCTTGGCTTACAATGAATCGCGAGGGTATCCGTCGTCTGGCGGCAGAAGACCTGAAAATAAAGACATCTCCATATAGATTTGCTTCCACTTATGATGAATTTAAGGATGCGGTGGAGGCTATTGGAATTCCGTGTGTGGTCAAGCCCATTATGAGCAGTTCCGGCCATGGACAGAGCGTGATAAAGACTCCGGAAGATATTGAAAAAGCTTGGAAGATTGCTCAGGAGGGTGGGCGTGCCGGTGCCGGAAGGGTTATAGTTGAGGGCTTCATCGATTTTGATTATGAAATCACTCTGCTTACCGTGAGAAATATAACCGGGACGGTTTTCTGCGAGCCGATCGGACATATTCAGGTTGATGGTGACTACCGGTATTCATGGCAACCTCAGCCAATGACAGGCAAAGCTATAGAGAAGGCAAGGGAGATTGCAGGAAAGGTAACAGAAGCGCTCGGAGGGTATGGCATCTTTGGTGTCGAACTCTTTGTTAAGGACGATGAGGTGATCTTCAGTGAGGTGTCGCCGCGCCCGCACGATACAGGCATGGTTACAATGATTTCTCAGGATAAGAGTGAGTTTGCACTTCACGCCCGTGCTTTGCTCGGTCTCCCCATACCCGAAATACGTTTCTTCGGTCCTTCTGCAAGCCGTGCGGTTGTTGTGGAAGGGGAGACGGATGAAGTAGTGTTTGGAAATCTCGAAGAGGTCCTTTCCGAACCCGGCACCGATATGCGTATCTTTGGAAAACCGGAAGTGCATGGTCACCGTCGCATGGGTGTGATACTTGCCACTGCCGATTCTGTAGAGGAAGCTAAGGCAAAAGCTGAAAGAGCTTACAATAAGCTTAAAGTGGAGGTGCTTTAACCTTTCTCTTTACGTCTAATTGATTAAATATTATTGAGGGTGTGTCAAAATCTGAAAATTTGACACACCCTCAATTTCGAAATTTTATCCTAATCAAGGGATTACGATACCTTTATTCAATAGTAAGTTTCATTCCATCGTATGCGGGATGAACATTCGGAGGGAGATTATGGATTGAGGGTATGTCGTAGTGTTTACCGATTTCATGGCAGAGATGGGTGAGGTAAGCCTCTTCCGGTTTAATCTTTTCAATGATCTCCAGTGCTTCCGGCACACTTAGATGAGCGAAATGAGGACGGGCGCGCAGGGCGTTAAGGATTAAAACCTTAAGTCCGTAGAGCTTGTCAAGTTCTTCATCAGCGATGGTTTTTGCATCCGTCACATATGCAAAATCACCTATACGGTAACCGAATATTGGCCATTTGCCATGGAGCACTTCAATGGGAGTAATCTTAACCCCCTTTATATAAAACGGCTTATTATCTATTACATGCAGGTCGAGAGCGGGAACCCCGGGGTATCGGTGATCTCGGAAAACATAATCAAGGTGTTTGCGAAGATTTTTCTCTACATCCTCCCTTACATAGAGCGGGATGAATTTCTGAGCGCACATGGGGCGCAAGTCGTCAATGCCCCCCACATGGTCGTAATGACTGTGAGTGATCAGCACCGCATCGATATCCATAATCCCTTCTCTTAAAGCCTGCGTGCGAAAATCGGGCGACGGGTCAACAAGAATCCTCAGCCCCTGTGTTTGAATCAGGATTGAGGCACGGAGCCTTTTATCATGAGAATCGTCGGATGTGCATACGGGGCACAGGCAACCCACTTCAGGAATCCCTTTGGAAGTGCCGCTTCCGAGAACAGTTACGTGTATGCGTGTATCTATATAATTCACCTCCGGATAGAGGTCAATATAAAACTTTCGCTTTACTTCCCTTATGATTATGTCGGCAAGACGGCTCACATCTTCCCCGGTTGCATCGCCATCGTTAACAATAACCAGCGGCTGTTTCTCATATACGGATGCTCCCCCAACTCTTCTCCCTTTAAGGCCGGCATGGTCAATGAGCCATGCCGCATTTATTTTTACCATTGGCACTTCATCGGGATCATCCGGATTCTTGGGCGGAAGCGGGAATGCAGGTATTTCTTCTTTTGAAAGAGCAATCAACTCCTCCCAATATCTTTTCCTCACCTCCGGATTCTTGAAAAAGCTTCCGGCACTTCCTATCTTATCCGGATCGGGAAGCTTGGACCGGCGAATGCGGGTCACCTCTTCGGCCACCTCCCTTATTGTCGGTTTCCTGCCTAACTTCTCTTCAAGATCCTTTAAAGGACCATACTCAAGCGATTGCGGTTCTCCGCCGGGGGTAAGGAGATAGGCCACTTCCAAAATGTAATATCTCCCTTTCCATTCATTCTTGAAAGCAGAGTCCCTATATCCAAACCGGCATTCCTTGCCGGAGAATTTCACAATTTCCCTTGTTACGGTGTCAAAACATTTCACCGAGAAAATCACATCTCCGGCCTCGACTCCGTAGGCTCCCACATTCTGCACTGCAGAAGCTCCTACCTCACCCGGAATATCAGCAAGGTTTTCCAGCCCTGCAAGATTTTCATGGAGACAAAATTCAATCAGATCGGTCCATTTCACCCCGGCTTCAGCAATTACAAATGCACGTTCCGGGTTAGAATCATACCGTTTTATCCCTTTCATGCCGCAGTGGAGCAGGAGGCCATCATAGTCGCTAAGGAAGAGCAGATTGCTCCCCCCTCCTATGTGAAGCACATTGTTATTACGGAACTCTTCTGTACGAGAAATTTTTAAAAGTTCCTTCTCCGATTTATATTCCGCAAAATATCTTGCTTTAGCCGGGATGCCAAATGTGGTGAACCCGGTTATATCTTTATTTTCTTCAATCATTGTCATATCCTGAATCTTGTTAGAAGTCCGTCTTGAAATTGAAGGAAACTTCCATTCTTATAATTCCAAATCTCTATTGTCTGATTCCAGTCGTGCCCGGTGTTAACATCGTCGGGATTTCCAAGCGAGAGCTTGCACTCCTCTTTCGTCATGCCTATAGTCACCTTTCCATTGCAGATATTTTCCCACACTTCCGGTTGAATGGAGGGATAACGCGTTTTAGGATCCGACATAAAGAATAAACTTGCGAAGGTGCGACTCTCCAAACCTCTATTTGTCGGATTCATATATAAGGTTGACTCAGCTCCCGATTCCTCCTTAATCTTAAGGTGAAGGTTAAAGAGCATATCGCCGGGGAAAACTTTCGTGATGGTCACGGGAATAAATTTATGTCCCGGTTTCTTCTCTCCTGCCTCATCATACCATAATTGAGAGCGGGTCCAAACTTTCATCCCTTCAAGTTTCTTCCTATATTCATCAACGCGGTCGAGGTCGATAAGCATAGGTATGTCGAGCGATGAGAAGTTTTCCAATGCTTCGTTAATCCTCTTCGCTGTAGGGTAAAGG